>JBEBGB010000598.1:0-3424 GCA_040081675.1 Vicinamibacterales bacterium | reverse complement strand
CAGTGCCGGAATCGCCGACGCGCATCTTCTGGCGACAGCTCCGCAAGAGCCCCATTGCCATCGCTGGCGGGGCCATCCTGCTGCTCTTCTACACGCTCGCGATTCTCGCGCCGTTTGTCGCGCCGTACACGGAAGACGAGATGGACCGCAGGGCGTACTTCCATCCTCCGCACTCTCTCCACTGGGTGGACAACGCTGGTCGCTTTCACCTGCGTCCCTTCGTCCGGCAGACACGCCTGGTCAACGCTCCAGCGTTCAAGTACGACGAGACAATCGGCGAAGAGCGTCCGCTGCGGTTCTTTGTCGAGGGCTCGAGCTACACCATCCTCGGCGTCCTCTCGAGCCGTGTGCACTTGTTCGGCGTCGACAACGGACGCGTGTACCTGCTCGGGACAGATTCCTTCGGTCGCGACGAGTTCTCCCGGCTGCTCTTCGGAGGCCAGATCTCGCTCACGGTTGGCGTGGTGGGCATTCTGATCTCGTTCACGCTCGGTCTGCTGCTCGGGGGCGTGTCGGGCTACTTCGGCGGAGCGACCGATTCGATCATCATGCGCAGCACGGAACTGCTGCTCAGCATTCCGTCGCTCTATCTCATCATCGCGCTGCGCGCCGTGTTTCCGATCGACCTGCCAAGCCAGCAGATTTACCTGGGCATCGTCGCGATTCTCGCGTTCATCGGGTGGGCCGGACTCGCTCGTGTCATCCGCGGCCTCGTGCTCTCCATCCGGCGCAACGAGTACGTGACGGCAGCCGAGGCGCTCGGCGTCAGCCGGTTTCGCATCATCGCGAGACACATCCTGCCCAACACGTTGTCGTTCGTGATCGTGGCGGCGACGATCTCGGTGCCCGGGTACATCCTGGGCGAAGTCGTGCTGTCGTTTCTCGGCGTCGGCGTGCAGGAACCCGCCGCGTCGTGGGGCAACATGCTGAATCAGGCGCGCAGCATACGGGCGCTCACGTCGTTTCCCTGGCTCCTCTACGTCCCCGGTATCGCCATCTTCCTGACCGTCATGGCCTTCAACTTCCTCGGCGACGGACTGCGCGACGCGCTCGATCCGCGACGAATCTCGGGCGGCACATAGTGAGCGCCGAACCACTCCTTCGCGTCGAGCACCTCCAGACGCACTTCTTCAGCGACAGCGGCATCGTGCGCGCCGTGGACGATGTGTCGTTCGACGTGCATGCGGGCCAGACACTGGCGGTGGTCGGCGAATCGGGCAGCGGAAAGAGCGTGTCGGCGCTCTCGATCCTCCGCCTTGTCGCGCAGCCACCGGGACGCATCATCGGCGGATCGGTGCGGTTCAAGGGCCGCAATCTGCTCGAGGCGTCGGCGAGCGAGATGAGAGCGATTCGCGGCAAGGAGATCTCGATGATCTTCCAGGAGCCGATGACCTCGCTCAATCCGGTCTACTCGTGCGGCGAGCAGATCATGGAAACGCTCATGCTGCACGAGCGCATCGGTCGCCAGGCGGCTCGTACCCGCGCGGTCGACATGCTGGCGCTCGTCGGCATCCCCTCGCCGGAACAACGTGTCGACGAGTACCCGCATCAGATGTCGGGCGGCATGCGCCAACGGGTCATGATCGCCATCGCCCTGGCCTGCCGTCCATCGGTGCTGATCGCTGACGAACCGACAACGGCGTTGGACGTGACCATTCAGGCGCAGATTCTCGAACTGCTCCGTCGGCTGCAGCGGGAAATGGGGATGGCGGTCATTCTGATCACGCACGACCTCGGCGTCGTCGCGGAAACCGCCGACCATGTCGCGGTGATGTACGCCGGCAAGGTCGTCGAGTACTGCGACGTGCGGTCGGCGTTTCGGCGACCTCTGCATCCCTACACGGCGGGTCTTCAGGCTTCCTTGCCCAAGCTCGGTACGACGCAGGAGCGTCTGCGCGTCATTCCCGGGACCGTTCCGAATCCAGCACGATTCCCGGCAGGTTGCCGGTTCCATCCTCGCTGTCCCGTGGCGCAGAACCGGTGCTTGAACGAACCCGATCTGGTTGCCGTGGAAAACGATCACCAGTCGCGGTGCTGGCGGGCGGATGAAATCGCGGCCGGCACACTCGAGCCCGTCCCCGCGGAGGCATCGTAGTGGCCGACGTGCCGATTCTCGAAGTTCGCGATCTCAAGAAGTACTTCCCCATCAAGAAGGGGCTGTTCTCGCGCACCGTCGGCAACGTGAAGGCGCTCGACGGCATCTCGTTCGACGTGCGCACTGGTGAAGTGCTGGGGTTGGTCGGCGAGAGCGGTTGCGGCAAGACCACTGCGGGTCGATGCATTCTGCAGCTCACGCCGCCGACGAGTGGCAGCGTGAAGTTCGAGGGGCAGGAACTGGTGGGTCTCTCTCGCGGAGCGCTTCGCCCGCTGCGACGCCGCATGCAGATCGTGTTTCAGGATCCGTATTCGAGCCTCAACCCGCGGCTGACCGTCGGCAGCATGCTGCGCGAGGCGCTGACGATCCACAAGCTGGCCCGCGGGCGAGCCGCCAATGATCGCGTTGCTGAACTGCTCACGCTGGTCGGCCTGTCGCCGAGCCACGCAGCCAGGTATCCGCACGAGTTCTCGGGTGGGCAGCGGCAGCGCATTGGCATCGCGCGCGCACTCGCCGTGGAACCACAGCTCATTGTTGCCGACGAACCGGTGTCGGCGCTCGACGTCTCAGTGCAAGCGCAAGTGGTGAACCTGCTGCGAGACTTGCAGCGGCGTCTGCACCTCACCTACATCTTCGTCGCGCACGATCTCTCGGTGGTGAAACACCTCAGCGACCGCGTCGCCGTCATGTATCTCGGCACCATCGTCGAACTCGCGAGCAGCAAGGCGCTCTACGAGAATCCGCGGCATCCGTACACGGTGTCTCTACTTTCGGCAATTCCGGTGCCCGATCCCGATCGTCGGCGCAACCGCATCGTGCTCACAGGCGACGTGCCAAGTCCCGCGAACCCTCCCTCGGGTTGCCGCTTTCACACGCGTTGTTACATGGCGCAACCGATCTGCAGCCAGGAGGTGCCGCTGCTGCGTGAGGTCGCACCCGGGCATTTCAGTGCGTGTCATTTCGCGGAACAGGTCGATGCGGCCGGCCCGGGACCTGCGCAAGCATCGTGACGGCGATAGGCTCTAGGCGCTGGGCTATAGGCATGGAGGCCGAGCGGCCAGTGGCCGTGGGCCGCTCTCTGCGACGCTGCCGAAGCCGATCGCCTCTCGCCCAACGTGCGAAGCCGCCGGCGTGATGCCGGCAGCCTGTAGCCGGGACTGATGAGCCGTGGACATCCGTGCGGCGGGCCTCGCCCATCGCCTACCGCCTATCGCCCACCGCCCTTGGTGATGCCGCTTGCGGTCCTGCTGCTGAGGCCAGAGAATAGTCCGTTGCGGCGCGAGGACTTCGCGATGGACGCGCGAGCCAAGGAGCAGTCATGAACACGCA
>JBEBGB010000597.1:0-3433 GCA_040081675.1 Vicinamibacterales bacterium | reverse complement strand
GGCTCGATCATGGCGAAGTGGTGTCTCGCGCATCACCAGGAGAACTTCACCTACACGCACTTCCGCGAGATCTGCGAGATCATGCGCGCCTACGATGTGTCGTTTTCGCTCGGCGACGGCCTGCGGCCTGGTTCGATTGCCGACGCGAACGACGAACCGCAATTCGCGGAGCTCAGGACCCAGGGCGAACTCACGAAGATCGCGTGGGAGTACGGCGTCCAGGTGATGAACGAAGGCCCCGGCCACGTCCCCATGAATCTCATCAAGGAGAACATGGAGAAGCAGCTCGAATGGTGCTCGGAAGCGCCCTTCTACACGCTCGGGCCACTCACCACCGACATTGCACCGGGCTACGACCACATCACCTCGGCGATCGGCGCCGCGATGATTGGCTGGTACGGCACGGCGATGCTCTGCTACGTGACGCCGAAGGAGCACCTCGGACTGCCCAACCGAGACGACGTGAAGGCCGGCGTGATCGCGTACAAGATCGCCGCTCATGCGGCAGACCTCGCCAAGGGACATCCCCGCGCGCGCGAGTGGGACGATGCGTTGTCGAAGGCACGGTTCGACTTCCGGTGGGAGGATCAGTTCAACCTGGCGCTGGACCCGGTCACCGCCCGCGCATACCACGACGAAACGCTGCCAGCGGATGGCGCGAAGCTGGCGCATTTCTGCTCGATGTGCGGTCCCAAGTTCTGCAGCATGGAGTTGACGCAGCAGGTGCGCGACTACGCCCGCACCCACGGCCTGGACGAACACTCAGCAGCGAACGCGGGCATGGAAGAGAAAGCGCTCGAGTTCAGGAAGACGCGCGAGATCTACGTGCCCATCAAAGGATGACGATACGAAGTGGAGAGTTGGTGGGTTGGAGATCTGGTGAGTTGATTTCTTGAATGTCGATTCCCCAAATCACCAATTCACCAATTCACCAATTCACCAATTTTAAGGTGTCACCACTGGAACGACCTGAATGACTGTCGGGAATCGTGCCGGTTCCCCGTTCGGGCGGGGGTTGGGATAGCCCTGTGAAATCTGCGACTGGAATTCCTTCACGGTGACGCTCGGCGGAAACGCCATGGTCTCTTCGCGGAAGCGGCCGATGTCGAATTGGTGTGTCGCAGGCGCGTCGAATATCAGTTCGCCCCTCTGCTTGAGCACGTTTCGATAGAACGTCACCACGTCTGCGAACGACCCGGTCGTGCCGAACAAGTAGTAGCGCTGACCTCGGCCGGCGTCGTACGACGCGAGGAACTGCGAGCCCGGATACATCTGCACACCAAGCTGCGATTGGCCTTGCGCGGCCTCAGGTTCTGGCGCGGGTGCCGGCTGGCGAGGTGGGGTCGCGGGCGGCTGAGTCGGCGGAGCGGCCGGCGCAGCGGGTTGTTGGGTGCCGGCCTTCGGAAAAGGCTGTGGCGCCGGCGGTTGCTGCCCCAGAACGGCTGCAAGCAGCAAAATCATCGCGAACATCTGGCGATTATACGTCGCCCGAACCGGACTCGATTGTTGGACGTCTTACTACATATACCTATGTCCAACACCGTGAAGACCGCGTTTCTCCTCGGCGCGATGAGCGCGCTGCTCCTGTTTCTCGGCGAACAGCTGGGCGGCGCGCAAGGTCTTGTCATCGGCTTCGGCTTTGCCGTGGTGACGAATTTTGCGTCGTACTGGTTCTCCGACAAGATCGTCCTGTCGATGTATCGCGCAACAGAAGCCCGCTCCGACTCGCGCCTCTACTCCATCGTCGCGCGTCTGGCACAGCGGGCGCAGCTGCCGATGCCCAAGGTCTACATCATTCCGGATCAGTCGCCCAATGCGTTCGCCACTGGTCGTGGACCGAATCATGCGGCCGTGGCTGCGACTGAAGGCATTCTTCGCATGTTGTCGGATGACGAACTCGAGGGCGTGATCGCCCACGAACTCGCGCACGTGAAGCATCGCGATATTCTCATCAGCTCGGTGGCGGCCACGCTCGGCGCCGCGATCATGATGATCGCGCGATTCGCCATGTTCTTCGGCGGAGGCGCGCGGAGGGACGACGGCGAGGGGCGGAATCCAGTCGCCCTGCTGGCGACTCTCATCCTTGCTCCGATCGCTGCGATGCTGATTCAGATGGCGATCTCGCGTTCGCGCGAGTACGACGCCGACGCCGCCGGCGCTGCGATTGCCGGTTCGCCGAACGGACTCGTGAGCGCGCTGCGGAAGATCGAGAGCGGATCGCGTGCGGTGCCGCTCGACGCCAACCCGGCCACCGCGCATATGTTCATCATCAAGCCGTTCTCGATGGCGGCGCTTGGCTCGCTGTTCAGCAGCCATCCGCCGACAGAAAAGCGCATCGCGGCCCTGTTGCAGCATCGAATCTGAACGGCCTGGCGCCGACCGCGCTCTCTCGCGCGAGTCGGCGTTTTGCCGCTCGGGTGACGCCAACCCTGCAACGTCGAACTGCTCCCTGCCAGCGACCCCGCGCGACCTACCATCTGAATCCGACTTGCTCGGGCTCGCGCTGAGTCGGCGTGTCCAGCGCGTGCCCCTCATCCTTCTGTCCGTCAGCTGACGGGCGCGGATACAGACCGTATCGTGCCTGGAGCGCGTGGACCATGGCCTGCACTTCTTTCCTGTACGCCTGCGGCGCAAATTTCTTCGCGTAGAGCGTTTCGAAGCGAGGCCGCATCGCCGGAAATTCCTGCTCGAGAAACTGCATGAAGTGCGCACGGGTGCCGTCCTCGAGATGCATGACGTTGCAACCGACGAAGCGAGCGCCGTGATCGGCGATGGCCTTGATGGTGCGTTCGAGCTTCGAGCGGGATGACGAGAAGCCTGGAACGATCGGCGCCATCAACACGCCGACATTGAGACCGGCGTCGGCGAGTTCACGGACCGCGCGCAGTCGCTGGAGCGGATGCGCGGTGCCGGGTTCGAGCGTTCGCCACCCGTCTTCGTCCACCGTGGGGACGCTCATGCAGACCGTGCAGCGCGCGACCTTCGACAGCGCGGCAAGCACGTCGCGATCTCGAACCACCATGGGGCCCTTGGTCACAATGCCGACAGGCGTGCGGGCCTTGGTCAAGGCTTCAATCGACCGACGAGTGAGTCGATAGCGCCCCTCGATCGGTTGGTAGGGATCGGTCGCCGTGCCGAGAGCCACTTGCTCGCGTTTCCATGCCGGGCGATCGAGCTCACGTTCGAGCACCTCGACGAAGTTGCGCTTCACCAGAATCACGGACGCGAATTCGTCACCAGCATTCAGCTCGAACTGAGAGTGATACCGTCGGGCGAAACAGTAGTGACACGCATGCGTGCATCCGCGGTACGGATTCAGTGTCCACGAGAAGAACGGCATGCCCTTCACTCGGTTCAGCGCCGACCGGCAATCCACCTCTTGATAGGTGGCATCGTCAGCCCGCGTTTCGGCTTCAGTGAGCGCGCCGACTCC
>JBEBGB010000094.1:0-12924 GCA_040081675.1 Vicinamibacterales bacterium | reverse complement strand
CCTCGCGGTGCCGTCAGCGCTCTCGAATCACTTCGCCGCGGAGAGCCCGGTGATCATCACGTCCGGCAAAGCGTGGTTCACACGCATCCCGTAGATACCATCCGTCGTCACGCCGGCCTTTGGCGTCGAGTGTACGACTGCGCCGTTCACAACGTAGTCGATCTTGTCGCTTCCAACCCGCACCTCGAGCGTGTTCGACGCTTTGTTGTCGGCGCTGAGCTTCACCACGCTGTCGTGCGCGCCTCGCTGAATGTCCTTGGTCTGATCACCGGTGCGCTGTTTGATGAGGAACGTGCCGTTCTGCGGAGCCACCACGAAGTACGTGTAGCTCTGTCCGGCGGCAGCCAGGTCCTTTCCTCCGAAGATCAGGCCCAGGTAGTTCGGATGGCTGCTTCGCGCGTTCTGCGCGAACGTTCCCTTCAGCGTGTAAGTGCTCGCGACGGTGTTAGAAGGATTCCAGAAGATGGCTGCTTTGGGATTCACGGTATGGAATCCGCCGCCCATGGAGACGAATTTGACGTCACCCGCCGGGTCCGGGTCTGATGCATCCGTGCTTGCGTCGATACGTTGCTTCCAACCTGCCGGCGCCCCTTGTGCGCCCAGTGTGACGGCGGTCATTGCCGCAAGAACAAGTGCTGCTGCGAACTGTCGCTTCATTAGCCCTCCTGCCGAGATGAACTCGAACTCCGATCAACTTTACGACAAATTTATGTGAAGCAGAGGAGTGATTTCCGGAGCGTGTCAGCAGTAGTCTGATTGGCTCATGGCCGATGCCCTGCACCCGACCCGAGCTGTAGATATCTCCGATTTGCGAAGGCTCGCCGAACGTCGGCTCCCGCGTGTGGTGTTCGACTACATCGACGGTGGCGCCGAAGCGGAACGTACCCTACGCGAGAACTGCCGTGTGTTCGACGATGTCACGTTCAGGCCGCGAGGGGCAGTTGCCGTACCGTCGGTGGACCTGCGCACAACGGTTCTTGGACAGACGTTCGAGCTGCCGTTCCTGCTCGCACCCATCGGCAGCAGCCGCATGTTCTATCCGAGCGCCGAAGTCCATGCGGCGCGTGCGGCGGGACAGGCGGGAACCGGCTACATCCTCTCGACGCTCTCTGGTTGTGCCCTCGAAGACGTGAAGGCGGCAACGCAGGGACCGGCCTGGTACCAGGTGTATCTGGTCGGCGGGCGCGAGGTGGCCGAGCGTGCGATTGCACGCGCGAAAGCCGCAGGCTTCTCAGCCCTGGTCGTCACGGTGGACACGCCGGTCGCCGGGATGCGCGCACGCGACGTCCGGAACGGCACGGCGTCGCTTCTCAGCGGGAACCCAATCGCGATGGCGCCCCACGTGGGTCAGGTGCTCTCACGTCCGCGGTGGCTTGCAGGCTTCCTCCGCGACGGTGGATTGATGCAATTTCCCAATGTCGTCCTGCCCGGATCCGGCCCGATGAAGTACGAGAGCGTCGGACCCGCGCTCGCGCAGTCCGTCGTCACCTGGGCGGACTTGAAGTGGATTCGCGAGGTGTGGCGTGGACCGATCGTCATGAAGGGCATCCTGATTGGCGACGATGCGCGTCGAGCGGCGGACGAGGGCGCAGACGCAGTGATCGTGTCGAACCATGGAGGCCGGCAGCTCGACTCGGTCGCGGCAGGTCTTCGCGCGCTGCCCGAAGTTGTGGCGGCAGCAAGCGGACGCCTCGAAGTGTTCATGGACGGAGGCATCCGCAGCGGCAGCGATGTCGCGAAAGCGCTCTGTCTCGGCGCGAAAGCGGTGCTGCTTGGTCGCGCATATGCGTACGGTTTGGGCGCAGCGGGTGGAGCGGGCGTGACCCGCGCCATCGAGATCATTCGAGCCGATCTCGAACGCACGTTGAAACTGCTCGGTGTGTCAGCGGCTACGGGCCTCGATCGAACGTTTGTGGATACGCCGCGTGGCTGGGATCGTTAATCTGCTCCGACCCGAGCATGTGTCCTGACCGTCCCGACCCTCCCGGCCTTTCCGACCGGCGGTCAGCCAATTGATTGCCGCTGACCGTCACCTCCTGAATGGCCGATAATTTGGCTCGGATGCGATTCTCGCTCGTGCTCATGGCTCTCGTGTCCGCAACCGCGTGCCAACGTGCGAGCCAGGGCGCACTTGATCACTTGCATCCGTGCAAGATTGCCGAAGGGCCGCCGGACGCGTATTGCGGCACACATCGCGTCTACGAGAACCGGGCAACGGGAAGTGGTCGCACCATCGATCTGAAAATTGTCGTGGCTCCTGGCTTGCGCCGCGACCCGAAGCCCGACCCGCTGTTCGTGTTTGAAGGTGGTCCAGGCGGCGGCGCCGCAACACTGGCCGCAGAACGCATTCCGATGTTCCGACGCTTCCAGACCGATCGGGACATCGTCCTCATCGACCAGCGGGGAACGGGTGAGTCGAACCCCCTCGACTGTTCTGCCGACAGCCGCGAAGACGACGACCTGACCAGCATCGACGACTATCCAGTCGAACGATTTCGCACCTGCCTCGAGAAGTTGCAGGCGGACGCGTCGCTCTATACGACGGCGATTGCCATGGACGACATCGACGAGGTACGCCAGTGGCTTGGCTACGACCAGATCGACCTGTGGGGTGGGTCGTACGGTACGCGCGCGGCGCTCGTGTACCTGAAACGGCACGAGACGTCGGTGCGCAGCGTCGTGCTCGACGGAGTGGCGCCCACCGACATGCGTCTGCCGCTCTACATGGCTCGTGACGGCCAGCGCGCGCTCGATCGTCTCTTTACAGATTGCGAGAAGGACACGAACGGTTGCGCGAAGACCTATCCCAATCTGCGCGCCACCGTGGACGCGCTGTGGACTTCTCTCGCCGACCGGCCTCGCGTCGAGTTCAGCCATCCTCGTACGGGCAAACCAACCTCCCTTGTCGCGTCACAGCGACTCATCGCGTCGATCGTGTTCCAGGCGCTCTACACGCCGGAGATTTCTGCCCTGCTGCCACAGCTCCTGACCGACGCGTCACATGGCAACTTTCAGGGTCTCTTCGCATTGGCATTTGCCGGCGATCTACCGAAAGGTGCGATGAGCGACGGTATGTTCCTGTCGGTGGTGTGTGCCGAAGACATGCCGAGGATTTCAGCGGAGGACATCGAGAGGGAAGCGAAGGGACGCTTCATCGGTCGCGCGATGTTCGACACTCGCATGGTGCCATGCGAGTTCTGGCCGAAGGGCATCGTATCGGACGACTACTACGCTCCCGTTTCTTCGTCGAAACCGGTGCTGATCTTCTCTGGCCAGAACGACCCGGTCACGCCGCCGTCCTGGGGCGAGCACGTCGCCCAGTCCCTTCCCAACAGCAAGCACGTCATCGTGCCTGGCGCCGGGCACATTGCACTGATGCGCGGGTGTGTTCGCGATCTGGTCGGTCATTTTCTCGACACTGCGAGCGTGAGCGGACTCGACGTCGCTTGCGTCGACCCGCTGCATAGACCGCCGTTCTTCACCAGCTACACCGGTCCAACGGTGCAGCAGTGATTGCCATCAGCGGGTTGCGCAAACGATTCGGTCACGTCGAGGCCGTGCGCGATGTGACCTTTCGCGCGACCGACGGCACCGTCACCGGGTTGCTCGGCCCGAACGGCGCAGGCAAGACGACGACTCTGCGAATGCTGTCGGGCCTCATGCCTCCCGATGCCGGCCGCATCGAGGTTGACGGTGCGGATGTCGTGGCCGACCCCATTGGCGCGCAGCGAAAGATGGGATTGCTGCCCGACGCGCGGGGGTTGTATCCCCGGCTCACTCCGCGCGAACACATCGAATACTTCGGCGCGTTGCACGGTCTGGGCGCGCGAGCCATTCGGGAACGTGCCGACGTGCTGATAAAGAGACTGGGCCTGGACGCGATTGCCGACCGCCGTGTCGCAGGCTTTTCGCAGGGCGAACGGACCAAGGTGGCGCTGGCGCGCGCTCTTGTCCATGGGCCGCGCAATGTGATCCTCGACGAACCGACCAATGGCCTGGATGTCATGAGCACGCGCTCGTTACGCGGGCTGATCCGCGGTCTGCGTGAGGATGGCTGCTGTGTGGTGTTTTCGAGTCATGTCATGCAGGAAGTGACCGCGCTCTGCGACCGCATCGTCGTCATCGCACAAGGCACTGTGGTCGCCGACGGAACAGCCGACGAACTGCGAAGGCAGACTGGCGAAGACGACCTCGAAGATGCCTTCGTCTCGCTTGCGGGGCTCGACGCCGAGGCCGCGGAGTGATGCGCACTCTGCGGCTCGTCTGGACCGTCTTCCGCAAGGAACTGCTCGACGGGTCGCGCGACAAGCGTTCGATTGCCTCGCTCGTGTTCTCCGCGATGATCACGCCGATCCTCTTCGGCGTGTTGTTCACGGTTGCGGCCGAAAGGCGCAAGAGCGCCGACGACATCACGCTGCCCGTCGAAGGCGCAGCCTACGCACCGGCCTTGATCGACTGGCTGAAGCAGCAGAGCGGGGTGACCATCGCCCCGCCGCCGGTCGATGCGGAGCGAGCCGTCGCGGATCGCGACGAAGACGTCGTGCTGATCATCGACAAGGACTTCGCGTCGAACCTCACGCGCGCGGTCCCGGCTCCCGTGAAGCTGGTGAGCGATGTCACGCGCGACAGCGCGCGACCGACGGTGACGCGTGTTCGCAATCTGCTGTCGGCCTATTCCAGCCAGATCGGCAGCCTGCGTCTCATCGCGCGAGGTGTCGCGCCGACGGTGGCGAACGCTGTTCGTATCGAGGAAGTGGAAGTGTCGAGTTCGCAGCAGCGTCTCGCGGGGCAACTCAGCATCCTTCCACTGCTGCTTGTGATCGCGGTGTTGACCGGCAGCATGCAGCTGGCGATCGATTCCACGGCAGGCGAGCGAGAGCGTGGGTCGCTCGAGCCGCTGCTCCTCAACCCGGTGCCGCGCGGTGCCTTCGCAACCGGTAAGTGGCTGGCGGCATCGCTCTTCGGGTGGTCGGCTGCGATCTTCTCGATGGTGATGACGGTTGCCATCATGCGCCGCGTCCCCTGGCACGACCTCGGCATCCGCTTCCGCGTCACGGACGCCGAACTCATGAGCCTGCTCATTCTCGTGCTGCCGCTCGGGCTGTTCCTCAGCGCGGTGGTCATGTTCGCGTCCACATTTGCCCGATCGTTCAAGGAAGCGCAGTCCTATCTCGGCATGCTGATGCTGCTACCCATGCTTCCCGGCCTCCTCGCCACGATGTACCCGCTCTCGGGGCGACCATGGTTGGCACCAGTTCCCATCGTGGGTCAATACGCACTGGCGGCGGATGTGCTCGGCGGCAAACCGCCGGGCGTGTTCTTCTATGTGCTCGCCGGCGTGTCGGTCGTTCTGTGCGCCGCCGTGCTCGTGACACTCACCGCACGCATGCTGAAGCGCGAAGCGATTGTCTTTGGACGATAGCAGTGCTGTAGACTGTCGCGCGGAGGAGCGGAATGCGCGCACGTATCACAGCTCTGTTTGCTCTGTTCATTGCGGGTTGGCTCTGGCTCGATGCGGGCGCTCAGACAAACGCCCCGATCGTCAGCGGCGCGCATCGCTTCGAGAAGATCATCGACGGTATCTATTACGCCACCTCGTCGGGGATCATGCAGACGGGCGCCAACTCGCCGGTGTTCGTCAACGACAACGAAGCAGTCATCATCGACTCCGAAACCTCGCCGGCGGCCGCCCGCGCGCTGGTGCAGGACATCAAGGCTTTCACCGACAAGCCGGTGAAGTACGTCATCGATACGCATTTCCACTACGACCACCTGTTCGGCAATCAGATCTTCGGCCCGGACGTGCAGGTCATTGGCCACGACCACACTGCGCAACGTCTGAAGGTCAACACCCTGGAGCAGTACACCTTTCTCACCAGCGTGCGACCCATTCCAGCGCGCGTGGAGGCGCTGCGGCAGCGTATCGCCCAGGAGGCGGACCCGCAGCAGAAGGCGACCTTGGAGCGTCAGGTTCAGAACTCGTTGGCGTACGCGGAGCAAGTCAAGGAAGTGAAGCAGACGCCGCCGAGCGTGACGTTCGACAACACCATGACGCTCACCAGAGGAGGACGCGAAATTCGCCTCATGTATCTCGGGCGCGGTCACACCGACACCGACGTGGTCACATTCCTGCCGAGGGAACGCATCGTCGCGACAGGCGACTTGATGGAGTCGGTTCTCTCCTACATGGGCGATTCGTATCCCGAGGATTGGATCGTGACGCTCGAGAAGCTGAAGGCGCTCGACTTCGACACAGTGCTACCCGGTCACGGTGTGCCGTTCAAGGGCAAGGCGCTGATCACCGCTTTCCAGGCGTATCTCCGCGACCTGGTTGCGCAAACCAACGCGTTGAAGGGGCAAGGGCTGTCCGCAGAAGATGCGGCGGCCAAGGTGGATCTGACCAAGCACGCGGCGATGTTCCCGCAGATTCGCGCGGTCGGCGTCGACCCGGCGATCACTCGACGTATCTATCGTCTGGCGCAAGATCCAAACGCAGGCCCGACGCCTTAGCGGATGGCTACCACCAGCGGCGCGACCAGACGAGCTGCAGACCCAGGCGCGTGTCGGCGGTCGTCGTGGTGTAAAAGCGCTGACTCGTGACGCTGCCGCGCGCGGTCCATTCTGGTGTGAGGCGGTAGCCGACTGTCCGCTCAGTCGTCCTGAATGAAAGCCGCGGAGCTCCAGCGCCAGCGAAGACGAGAGGCGGCGCACTAATCGCTTCGTGTCTCACCGCAGCGAACCAGTGCGGCGAGATCGTCTGTACGCCTTGCACGAACCACGTACCGGCTGTGTCGCTGGCAGATCCACGGTCGAAGCGCTCCCGCGTCACTTCGGCCGAGAGCCTCGTGTACGCGAAGGCATACTCGGTTTCCATCGTCCACATGCGCAGGTTGCGTTGCGCACCAGAGGCGTCGGTCACTTCGCTCTGCGCCGCGTAGCGCCCGGAGGCGTACGAGCCGCCGAACCGCAACCCGGCAACCGGCGTCACACCTCCGCCGACGACCATCGTGGGTGTCGGCTTCAGGCTCGGGCGATCCACCAGGCTCAGCGCGTACCGCCGCACTGGTGACGTCGCGACGACGGCGCCGCGCAGATCCCACCGGTTGGTCGACACCGTGACGACGGCGCCGAGCGGATACGAGGCGGTAATCGGATTTACGCCAGGTGCGCCCCGTTCGAAGGGCAGCAGCGGGACGAAGTAGCTCAGATGCGGCTGAATCGTCGGGTTGATATCAGCCCGCATGTCCAGCATGCCGAGTCCAATCGGCGTCGCGATGTACCCTGCGTCGAGCCGCACCGCCGTCTTGCCTGGCCGCTGGTACCGCAGCGCAGCCTGGTAGATCTCCTTGTTCCACGTCGAGCCGACTGCCGATGACTTGAAGAACCACGGGCGCACGTGGACCGACCAGTTGTCTGTCAGCCGAATCACACTGCTGATGTCGATGCTCTCGTTGGGATTGCCGGTTGTTCCGTTCCCCTTGAATACATCGATCGCGGACACGCTGTCGAGACTGATCCGAGACAGCGACTGCGCGGACGCCATTGAAGGCAGGAACAAGGTGAGCACCGACGACACAACAACCGGCGCGAACTGGATTTTACGCACTGCGTGCCTCCGCTAAATCGATCCCTTCGGCTCTCGACTCGAGCGTTGTCAGTGGAGCAGTGGGAACTGCCACTCGTGGCAGCGCGCGGACCAACGCACTCACGATGTCCGCGTGGTACTCGGTGCCTGCACACCGCGAGAGTTCGCGAAGGGCCTCGTCGCTCGATCGACCCTGACGGTAGGCTCTCGCGCTGGTGATGGCGTCGTAGGCGTCAGCCACGTGGACGATACGAGCCAACAGCGGGATTTCGTCACCGCGCAGCCCCTTCGGGTAGCCGAGTCCATCGGGCCGCTCGTGATGCAGTTCGACGATCGCGATGTGCGGTTGCAGGAAGGGAATGGAGCTGAGGATCCGGGCGCCGACGACCGGATGTTCCATGATGATCTCGAACTCTTCGTCGGTGAGCCTGTCTGGTTTCAGCAGCACGCGGTCTGGAATGCCAATCTTGCCGATGTCGTGCAGTAGGGCGCCGAAACGCAGCACTTCGATGTCGGCATCCGGCAGGTGCAAGACTTGACCGACGGCGACAGAGAGGGTGCTCACACGCTCTGAGTGGCCGGCCGTGTAGGGATCGCGTGCGTCGAGTGTGGCCGCCAGCGCACGAATGGCGCCAGCGTAGGCCGCTTCGGTGCGCTCCTCCGCCTCGGCCACCGACGACATCAACTGATTGAAGGTGTCGGTCAGTGAGTCGAGTTCCAGGCTCGACCCGGTTGCTGGCAGCGGCGTGGTGAGGTCGCGCGCGGCGCTGCGCTCGCTGATGGCGCTCGACAGGCGGGCGATCGGACCCGTCAACAGTCGCGCGAGCGAGACGCTGCCGACCAGTGCCAGAGCGACAGCGCCGCCGGCAATCACCGTCAGCACGAGGTTGAAGCGCGCCATGATCTCAGCGACGGCGTCGTCCACCGAGCCGAGCGCGTACACGCGCGCCGACTCCACGCGCGCTATCTCGCGGAACACAAAAGTGCGGCCGGCAAGACGGACGGTTCCCGCTTCTGCGGGACGCGCATGGACCTCTTGCTGGAAGTCTGTCGACTGGGCTGCCGTCAATGTCGTCGCAACAACGGCCCCGTCGTGAAGGATGGCGGTCCGCCTGTGCGAGATCTGATCCAGTGTTTCCGCGTAACGGCTGTCCAGAGCATTTCCGAGGTCGAGCCATCCGATGGTGGCGCCGTCCTCGAGCGTCAGTGGTACGCGCACAACGCGGAACAGCGCGCCGCCAGCCTCGAGCAGTTCGCCGTCATCGAGAGCCTTGTCGCGAACCGTGCGCGAGTGTGGGCGCACGTTGGACCAACTGCCTTGCATACGTCCGGCTGCGGCAAGCGTTCGGCCGTTGAAATCCTCCAAGACCACGGCGTCCACATCAACGCGTCTGACAAGCTTGTCGAGCTCGCGCTGGACCGTCGACAGCAACTCTGGGAGCGACGAGCCCCCGGTGAGCGACGATTCAGCCGCGTAGGTGTCGACTGCGGCCTTGAGCGTCGGATTCTCGGCGAGCGTTTCGGCCTGCACCCGCAACTCGCGCAGGCGGCCGCTCTCCATGGCCTGCATGATGCTCTGACTCACATCCAGGCTCTGAGCCTGGGTTCGACGGACCTGAGTCTGAACGCCTTGACGGACGACGATGAACACCAGCGCCAACAGAAGCGCCGCCGTTCCAAAGGTGACGAGCAGCGTCTTGACGAGGAGACGCGGTGGACGCCGCGTCTGTGTCAACGAGGGTCCTCGACCGGCAGCGAGATGTCGGCGCGCGCTGCGCGTCCGGCGGTGACCGTGATGCTGGCCTTCTGTTCACCCACGCGTTCGTGCCAACCGACGAGGGTGTACGTGCCTGGGGGAACGCTTGTCAGCGTGAACTGTCCGTCGGCCTCGGGAATCGTGAAGTACGGATGATCGAGCACAACGATGGTCGCGCTCATCTGTGAGTGAATGTGGCAATAGACCTTGACGATGCCAGCCTTGGGGAACGCTCGGGTTCTGGAGCGCCCTTCCTGATAGCGGCCCAGATCGAAACTGCCGGTTCCTGACAGCGAGAACACGTTGTGAAAGAAGGGATCGAAGTTTGGGAAATCGACCGTCGACCCGCGTGTGATCGCGACAACGCGTGGCGAGAACGACTCGTGTTCCTGCCGGATCTGAGTGGTCGACGTGGGGAGGTCGTCGGCGAACGTGACGTCCTTGAGGTACACGACCACAGCGCGCATCTCTGGCGACGGCGGAGGCGCCTGATGGTCGATGGCCCGACTCGCATACGCATTGGTGCTAATCGGGGTTCCGCGCATGCGGGTGGTGAGCGTCACCCGGCCGCTGATTGATCCCGTTGGTGCCGCCTCGCCTCGGACATCTGACGTCGAGACCAGGGTCAGGCACAGGCACAGACCGACAGCCGCGGCTGTCGCCAGCCACCGTGTCCGTTCGATTCTCATCTTCGCGCCGGATTGCATGGCGACGATTTCTCCTCATGGTCGTTATCGGCAAACCGGTCCGAGAGGGGAGGGATCTGTCCCAAGAAAACGAACATTTGTGAGGGTGCTCGCGGAACCCGGAGTCTGTCGGGCCAGAGATCGGACGCGCGGAAGTGTGAAATAGTAGACGACCGATGACAGCTCCCGATGACTTCGTCGAACTGAAACGACGCCTCTCTGAAATCCACGATCTCGGTAAAGCCGGCGCTCTTCTGAGCTGGGACCAGGTCGTCATGATGCCTCCGGGAGGGGCGGCAGCCAGGGCCGAGCAGATGGCCACGCTCGACACCATCGCACACGAGCGGTTCATCAGCCCGGAGATCGGGCACCTGCTCGATCGACTCCATGGCTACGAACAGGACCTGCCCTACGAGTCGGACGATGCCAGCCTGATTCGCGTCACACGTGTCGACTACGAGAAGGCGAGGAAGGTACCGACGGCGCTGAGCGCCGAGATGACCCGCGTCGCCTCGTTGTCGAGAAACGCATGGGCCACCGCGCGCGCGGGGTCCGACTTCAAGATGTTCGAGCCGTTTCTCCGGCAAACGCTCGACCTCAAGAAGCGCTACGTCGACCTGTTCGAGCCAACCGGCGATCCCTACGACGTGCTGCTGGACGATTTCGAACGGGGCATGCCCACGTCAGAAGTGATGGGCATCTTCACGACGTTGAAGGAGGCCATCGTCCCGATGATTGCCGCCGTGGCCGAGCACAGTGACGCGGCGAGCGACCGGTGTCTCCACGGCCATTTTCCGGCCGATCAGCAGAAGGCATTCTGCCTGTCGATTCTGCGCCGGTTTGGGTTCACCGAGCAGGAGTGGCGACTCGATCCGACGACGCATCCGTTTGCGAGCAACACGAGCGTCGGCGACATTCGCCTCACCACCCGGTATTACGAGCACTACCTGGCGCCCTCGCTGTTCGGCAGCATGCACGAGTGTGGACACGGGCTTTACGAGCACGGCGTCAGTCCCACACTCGAGCGCACGCCGTTGTGCCGCGGCGCGTCGCTCGGTCTCCACGAATCTCAGAGCCGCCTCTGGGAGAACATCGTCGGTCGTGGGCGCGAAGCGTGGCGCTGCTTCTTTCCCGAACTGAAGGCGGCGTTTCCCGAGCAGCTGCGCGACGTCGATCTCGAGACGTTCTACAGGGCGATCAACACGGTGCAGCCTGGGTTCATTCGCGTCGAGGCCGACGAGCTGACCTACGCCCTGCATGTGATCCTGCGCTTCGAACTCGAGCGCGAGATGATCGCGGGGACGTTGAGCATCGAGAATCTGCCCGCGACCTGGAACGAGCGCATGCGCCAGTACCTTGGGGTCGAGGTTCCAGACGATGCCAGGGGCGTCTTACAGGATGTGCACTGGTCCCTGGGCTTGATGGGCTATTTCCCGACCTACGTCATCGGGAGCATCGTGTCGGCGCAAATCTGGCAGAAGGCGCTTGCTGCAATGCCGGACCTGCCGTCGCAGTTCGAACGCGGCGAGTTCATGGCTCTTCGCGAATGGCTCCGCGAGAACTTGCATCGCCACGGTCGCAAGTTCACGCCCAAGGAGACGCTGGAGAAGGTGACCGGATCGAAGGTGGTGGACGTCGCGCCGTTCGCGACGTATCTGCGGACGAAGTACGGCGAGATCTACGGGTGATCTGTCGTCTTCCGGGAAGGCCTGGACGGTCTGGACGGTCGGGTGGAAGTTCCGAGACACGACATACGTCAGACGTTGAACTTGAAGAGCAGCACATCGCCGTCCTTGACGACGTACTCCTTGCCCTCCATGCGGTAGAGCCCCTTCTCGCGCGCCTGCGCCACCGATCCGCACGCCACAAGGTCGTCGTAGGCGACGGTTTCCGCCTTGATGAAGCCGCGTTCGAAATCGGAGTGGATGACGCCCGCCGCTTTCGGCGCGGTGTCTCCTATGTGAATCGTCCAGGCACGCACTTCTTTCTCGCCTGCCGTGAAGTAGGTTCTCAGGCCGAGCAAGTGGTAAGTCGAGCGAATCAACGCGCCCGTACCGCTCTCTGACACGCCAAGGTCCTTCAAGAACTCTGTCGCTTCGTCTGGCGACAGATCGATGAGCTCGCTCTCGATTTGTGCGCTGATGACGACCGCTTCGCACGCGAGGTGCGTCTTCACGTACTCGCGGACCTGCGTCACGTAGGGATTGGTGTCTGCGGTGGCCAGCTCCGAGTCCTTCACGTTGCACGCGAAGATGGTGGGCTTCATGGTCAGCAGGAAGAGCGGTGTGACAAACGCCTTCTCCTCGGGTGTGAGCGTCAGCATCAGCGCAGGCTTTCCCGAGTCGAGGAGATCCTCGAGCTTCGCCAGGATTGGCTCTTCGGAAAGGGCCGCCTTTTCGCCACGCTTGGCGTCCTTCGCGACACGCTCGCGCCGCTTCTTCACCGAGTCGAGGTCGGAGAGGATCAGTTCGGTGTTGATGACCTCGATGTCACGAACCGGATCGATGCGACCCGACACGTGATGCACGTCGGCGTCGTCGAAGCACCGCACGACCTGCACGATGGCATCCACCTCGCGGATGTGCGTGAGGAACTTGTTTCCGAGACCTTCACCCTGGCTTGCGCCCTTGACCAGTCCAGCGATGTCCACGAATTCGATCACGGCCGGAATGACGACGTTCGTCTTGGCGATCTTCTGTAGGACGGCGAGGCGGACGTCAGGCACGGTGACCATGCCAGAGTTCGGATCGATCGTGCAGAACGGGTAGTTGGCGGCTTCCGCCTTACGGGTTCTCGTGACGGCGTTGAAGAGGGTGGACTTGCCCACATTGGGCAACCCGACGATTCCGGCTCTCAGCATGATGGGTTCGACATGAAAAGGTAGCGAGTGGGAACCC
>JBEBGB010000093.1:0-12928 GCA_040081675.1 Vicinamibacterales bacterium | reverse complement strand
ATCTGGATGACTATCGCCGTTCACATCTGCGGCGAGCGCGATCTGCCACCCGAGATCTGCCACTGGTGCCAACGCCGCTTGCGAGAGGATCGACGCGGTCGGGCCGCTGAGATACCACACGACGTTCGCACCCGTCGACGTGTTGCGCCAGATCAGATCCGCATGGCCGTCGCCGTTCACGTCTGCCGCCGCTCCGATGCGCCACGCGAGATCGACCACTGACGGCAGGCTCACCTGCGTCACAAACGTCGTCCCGTTCAGATACCAGACCACGTTCGCGCCCGTCGACGTGTTGCGCCAAATCAAGTCTGGCTTCGCGTCCTCGTTCACGTCCGCCGTCGTCACCAGTTGCCACGTCAGATCCGGCACGCTCGGCAGGCTCACCTGACTAAGCAGCGTCGTTCCGTTGAGCAGCCACACCACGTTGGCGCCCGTCACGTTGTTGCGCCAGATCAGATCCGGATGCCCATCGCCATTCAGGTCCGCCGTCGCCACGCGCTGCCACGTCAGGTCCGTCACCCCAGGCAGGCTCACTTGTGAGACCAACGTGACGCCGTTCAAATACCAGACGACGTTCGCGCCCGTCGACGTGTTGCGCCAGACCAGGTCAGGATGCTGGTCGCCGTTGACGTCACTCGGGATTTGCGCCGCCGTCGGCCCGGCGATATGCCAGCTGGTATCGGGCACCGACGGCAGACTGACCTGACTCCCCACGTTCACGCCAGACATGGACCACACCACGTTCGCGCCTGTCCCGCGATGCCGCCAGAACAACTCGGCGACGCCGTCGCTGTTCACATCTAGCGCGGCCGCCAGCGTCCACGCCAGATCCGCCACCGTCGGCAGCGACCCTTGGCTGACGATGCTGACGCCGTTCATGTACCAGACGACGTTCGCGCCAGTCACGACGTTGCGCCACAGCAGATCTGGATTGCCGTCGGCGTTCATGTCCGCGCTGGCCGCAATCGTCCAACTGAGATCCGCCACGGTTGGAATACTGGCTTGCGTCAGCAGCGTCGCACCACTCAAGTACCACACGAGCGTCGCCCCGTTGACCTGATTGCGCCAGATCAAGTCGGGCGATCCATCCCGGTTCACATCCGCACTCGCCACCAACTGCCACGTGAGATCCGTTACCGGCGGCAGATTGGCTTGGCTCTGGATGGCCGTTCCGTTCAGGTACCACACCACGTTCGCGCCCGTCGTCGTGTTGCGCCAGATCGCATCCGGGTGGTTGTCCGCATTCAAGTCCGCCGTCGCGATGAGTTGCCACGCCGGGTCCGCCACCGTCTGCAGTGCGCCCTGGGTCACCAGCGTCGTCCCGTTCAGATACCACACCACGTTGGCGCCGCTGCCGGTGTTGCGCCAGACCAGATCCGGCGAACCGTCCCCATTGACGTCGCTGTTGCCACCGCCAACCACGGTCACCGTCCACGTACGGACTGCAACCAGCACACTGCTGGCATCTGTGCGTACCAGGCTCGTTGGGTCGCTCACGCGAAGTTCGATCGTGTGGACACCCGAGGCAACGGAACCGCTCAGCAGGTACGACGTCGCAGAACCGACGATGTTGCCATCCAACTTCCATTGGACTGTCAACGCGTGCGACACCGGACTCGGCGTCGTCACCGTGAATTGTTGCGGCGTGCCGCTCGGTATGTTGAAGGTTGTCGAGGTCGGAGTCGCCGCATCAATCGGCGACGCAAAGTTGTAGATGCGCTTTACCAGCTGCTCGGAGTTGACCTGATGAAACGCCTGGTTGAGACTGCGCATCTTCGAGTTGTAGGTCGGGCGAGAGAGCCCGGCGTCGCAGTACTTTGCACCTGCGAAGAGGCCGGGGACTGCGTTCGTCGTGCTCGTCGTGGGCACCGCCGTGCCCGCGTCGATCCAGGCGTTCCACTTGATCAGGCTGCGGGTGGTCTGCTTTGTCGCGTTTGCTTCCGAAGGTTCCACGGCACTGTTGCAGGACGGCGGAGCCGGCCCTCCGTACTCGTCCGCCAGCAGACCGAAACTGTGACCGGTTTCGTGCAGAACCAGCTCGGTTGCCGAAACGTTGGTTGACGCCACCGCGATGGAGCCGCCCGATCCTCCGTACACCGGGTCGTTCACCAGCACCAGGATGATGTCCCGCGCATTGGGCGACGCAATGGAGTTTGTCAGAACCGTGTTCACCTTGGTCGTGTTCGAGCAAATCAGGCGTTGAATGCCTGAGCAGTCGTAGGCCGAGTCGAGGGCCGTATCCTTCCGGATGATCGACGGCGTGTCGTGATCGGCGCCGCTCTCGTTGCTGGTCACATCGATCCGGTGCACGTTGAAATAGTTGCGGTAGTCGTCGTAGGGCGAACCGGCGAAGAACCCGATCACCGCGGATTCCACGTCGCTTGCGTATTTGCCACTGGTGATTTCAGCAGCCGTATAGCCGTCGCCGAGTATCACGAGGTCGACACGAGTGGCCGAACTGCCGTTGTTGCGAATGGTCGTCACGGGTTCAGCCCCGGCGACGCCCGCAAACAGGCACAGGCCAGCGAGCAGCGACAGCGTGCGTTTCATCGAGCGTCACCGATGGCGAACGAGCCAATCAAGGTGAGCTGCCAGTCGGCGCCGTTCCACACAGGCTGATAGATGGCCCCTTGCTCTATCTGGGCGAGGTCTGGCAGTACGACCAGGAGATCGGCCGAGCCGCGATAGAGCGTCCGTCCGGTCAATACGCCGTCAGGGCCGGGTTGCTCGGCGCGCACCAGACGCGGATCTCTGGTCAACGACCACGACACGATCGAACCGCTAGCATTCAAGCCGGCAACCACCAGTTGGCCCTCGGAGAGCTCCGGGTGCCGTTCAACAGGAAAGCCGCCCACGGCTCGACGACGTTGGCGCACGTCGAGGCTCGATGTGCCGGGCGGCGGAGCCGCTGGTTGCGCGGACAACGCCGTGGCGGATGCGCCTGGCGAGCCGAGGACGACCGTCAGCTCCTGGGCCGCTGTCTCCTGTCCGTCGACGGCCGGCGGCGCCGCAGGCACGCTCGCCACCAGCTCGCGGAACGTCAACGCGGAGGGAGCCGGACTTGGCTGCGCGGCCAACAGGATCACGGCGAATGAAATCAGTGACAACACTTAAGGCGCCTCTCTAAATTAGCCATTCGCTCGAAGCCCTTCGACTCGTTCGGAAGGTCTCGAGTTAATCAAGATGCTGAGACTTCGCCGCGATGAATGCGCGTGTCTCCTCGAGCCCCTGCGTCGAGCCGATTTCGTAGAAGCGCGTCTGCACTTCATAGCCGGCAAGCTCGCCGGCTTTCAACTCATTCTGGTACACGGTAGCGAGGTCGAGCGGCTGATCGGCGGGGTAGAACAACAGCGTGTCGCTGGAGATGATGCCCAAGCCGTAGTCGATGTGCTTCATCTCGGGAACGCGGACCCTCTTGTCGTAGTTGATGATCTCGCCGTTCTCGAACACGACGTTGCTCGCGTCCCATCGATCGTCATTGGCAAGCACGGTCATCAAGCATCGTCGTCCGCTGGCGGCGCGTGCGTCTGCGATCGCGGAGAGGTCGCACGTGAGAAACGAGTCGCCGTACAACACAAAGAAGGTGTCCGCACGCTCAGGCATCGCGCGGCGCAAGGCGCCTCCCGTGCCAAGCAACACTGGGCCATCCATCACGAAGTCGAACCGCATGCCCCAGCGGCTTCCGTCGCCGAGTGCGTCGACGACCTGCTCGCCCAGGTGGCCAAGGCAATACACCACGTGTCTCACGCCCTGCGACTCGAGCCAATCCAACTGATGTTCGGCGAACGGGCGTCCGTTAACGTCGATGAGAATCTTCGGCACCGTCGTGCTGATCGCGCCGAGGCGAGTGCCAAGTCCTCCGGCAAGAATCGCGACGGGCAGCATCAGGCGAAGACCACCTTGGTTCCCTCGAAATCGAACCGGAAGCGCACTTCTTCCAGGCCGACCTCGGTCATGACGCGTCGAAGCCGACGATGGTCCTCGGCGTAGAACATGAGAAAGCCGCCGCCGCCCGCACCAACGAGCTTGCCGCCAATCGCGCCATTGTTCCGACCAAGTTCGTACCAGGCGTCAATCTGAGGATTGCTCATGCCGCCGGAGCGCCGCTTCTTGTGTTCCCAATGTTCGTGCATCAGCTCCGCAAAGACGGTGGGCTGGCCGGATTCGAGCGCTGCACGACTTCTGAGGCCAAGGTCCTTCACATAATGAAGGTTGTCGAGCATCGCGGGATCGTGACTCGAGGTTCGCGTCTTCTGGTCCGCAAGAATCGAACCCGCAGCGCGTGTGAACCCGGTGAAGAACAGCAGCAGATTGTCCTCGAGATCGTGCAGGCCGCTCATGGGCACGGCGAGCGGCACGGCCTCGACACGTTCATCCGGATGAAACGTGAAGCACGTCACACCGCCGTAAGCGGCGATGTACTGATCCTGCTTGCCAATCGGCTCACCCAGGCGATCCATCTCGATTTCGCAGGCAAGCGCCGCCAGTTCGCTCGGATGCAGCAGGCGCTTTCGATGCGCGAAAAGCGCGCGCAGGAGCGCGGTTGTGAAACTGCCGGATGAGCCAAGCCCCGTGCCCGACGGAATATCAGCCAGCGTCGTGATTTCGATCTGCGGTGTGCGAAACCCGAGGAGTTTCATCGCCTCGCGAATGATCGGATGCTGCACCTCGTCGATGCCGTCCACGTGTTCGAGCTTCGAGTACTTCAGATAGATGCCGGGCGTGAAGGGGCGCATCACGGTGACATAGACGTACTTGTCGATGGCAGCCGAGATGAGGAATCCTGTGTGGTCCCGGTAGTACGAGGGCAGGTCGGTCCCGCCTCCGCCGAGGGTAATTCGCAGCGGGCTGCGGGTGATGATCACGTCGAGACTCCTGAAGTAGGCAAGAGTATAGCCTGAGGGTGCGGTAGGGCTCAGCAGTTCGCCGGTGAGCGCACGTCCCCGTGCTAGAGTGCCGGGGCCAGTCTCGGCGTGGAGAGCAGGAATGTCCGTGGTCGTGTCGATCGTGGTTCCCGTGTACAACGAGGAACAATCCCTTCAGAAATTTCTCTCGACCCTGCGCGGGGTACTGGACGAGGTCACCGCCGAGTACGAGGTCATCTTTGCGGCCGATCCCTGCACCGATCGAACGATTGACATCCTGAAAGCCGAACACGCGAAGGATCCGAGAATCAAGCTGCTCCTGTTTTCGCGGCGGTTCGGCCAGCCGGCTGCCACCATGGGCGGGTTGAACGCAGCGCAGGGCGAGGCTGTCATCGTCATCGACTGCGATCTGCAGGATCCGCCCGCGCTGATTCCCGACATGCTGCGCTTGTGGCGAAGCGGGTACAAGGTGGTCATTCCGCAGCGCCGCACCAGGGAAGGTGAGCACTTCATCAAGCGCCTGGTCGCCTTCTCGGGCTACTGGTTGATCAACAAGATCGCAACGGTGCCCATCCCGAGGAACACCGGCGATTTCCGTCTGCTCGACCGCAGGGTGGTCGACGAACTGGTCAAACTCAACGAGAGCCACGGATTCCTCCGCGGACTGACCAGCGTCGTCGGATTCAAGACCCACCTGCTGCCGTTCGACCGCGATGCACGAGTCGCTGGAAGCGGCAAGTACAACCGCTTGACCGGGAGTCTGCGGATCGGGTTCAACGGCATCGTCGCGTTCTCTGACTACCTGCTGAACATGATGGTGACCGCAGGGTTCGCGCTCGCAGCCTTCTCGATGGTGCTTATCGTCGTCGTCGCCTGGCTGAAGTACGTCGGGGCGTACGACTTCACCGCAGGCCTGGCCACGACTGCCATCCTGCTGCTGTTTCTCGGAGGCGTTCAGCTCACCGCGATGGGCATTCTCGGTTCGTATGTCGGCCGCATCTACGATGAAAGCAAGCGTCGTCCAAAGTTCATCGTCGACGAGGCTGTTGGTATCGAGTCCGATTCGCCATCGAGCGAATATGCAGCCGCGCGGCAAGCGGCCATCGACCGTCTGAAGCTGTGAGCCATGGGTCGAACCACGCTGCTCGATCGCCCTCGCCGCAGGACATCGCTGTGACGTCTGACTCGCCTGCCTGCCCGGTATGTGGGCTGCCAACCGAGCCCGCTGGGTCGAAGGTGTCAGCGCGAGCGCAGAGAACCTTTTTCCTACGGCACTGTCCCTCGTGTCGGTTTACCTTCATCGCGAATCCGTGGACGGCCTACGGGGAGATCTACGATGAGGCGTACTACCGCGGCCGGGGCGCGGACCCGATGGTGGACTACGTCGAGGAGATGAACAACCCGCGCCGCACCATTCGTGTGCACGAGTGGGCTGGCATTCTCGAGGCGGTCAGCAGCCTCACACCGGTGACATCCTCGACGCGCTGGCTCGATTACGGCTGCGGCAACGCCATGCTGGTTCGTCACGTGCGCGACACGGCTCGAGCGGACGCCGTCGGTTTCGAAGAGGGCTGGATTGCGGACGAGGCGCGACGACGCGGTGGGCCAGTCGTCACTGCCGCGGAACTCCCAGCGCTCGAGGGCACCTGCGACGTCGTCACCGCCATCGAGGTGCTCGAGCACGTGGCCGATCCGCTCGAAGTTCTGCGTTCGATCCGCACACTGCTGAAGCCCGGCGGCCTGTTCTTCTATACAACGGGCAATGCGCGGCCGCATCGTGGCCGAGTGGCCGAGTGGCCTTACTGCATCCCGGAAATTCACATCAGCTTTTATGAGCCAGGCACGCTTGAAACAGCACTGCATGCAACCGGCTTCAAGACGACACAGGCCGGTTACTTGCCAGGCTACACAGACATCATTCGGTTCAAGGCGCTCAAAAACCTTGGTTACAAGACGCGGGGCGGGTTGCAGAAGGCGCTGCCGTGGAGCGTGGTGTCGAGAATTCTCGACAGCTACATGGGAATCCTGAAGCACCCGATCGCCTGGGCGGTCTAGAACAAACCGCCATAGGACACTTAACAAAATGGAATCAGTTCTCAACGGATCGGCGGCGCTGGTGACGGGCGCGTCGCGCGGGTTCGGGCTCCATATCGCTCGTGCGTTCGTGCGCTCCGGCGCAAGCGTCTGGCTCACGGCGCGTTCGGATCACGACCTGCTGGCGGCGAAAGACGAACTCGAGGCCGAGTGCACACTTCCCGATCAGCGCATTGAAATCACCGCGCTCGATCTCGGCGACCGCGGCGCGCTGGAAGGCCTCGTCTCGGACGTGCACGCGCGGTGGCCGCAGTGGAACATCCTCGTGAACAATGCGGCCGTGCAGGGTCCGATCGGGCCGCTCTGGACCAATGCGATGGCGGAATGGGAGCAGACCCTGCGGGTCGATCTCTTCGCACCCGTTGCGCTCTGTCGTCTGGCGGTTCCGGTCCTCGCTTCGTCCCGGCGCGGAAAGATCATCAACATCTCGGGCGGCGGCGCCACTGGCCCGCGCGTCAACTTCTCGGCCTACGCGTCGGCGAAAGCGGCACTCGTTCGGTTCAGCGAGACGCTCGCGGAAGAAGCGCGAACGCTCGGTGTCGATGTGAACTGCGTCGCGCCAGGGGCGATGAATAGCACTATGACCCGGGAAGTCGTGTCAGCGGGTCCCGAGCGCAGCGGCGTGGAGTATGAGAAGGCTGTGAAGCAACTGCAGGGCGAGGGGGCGAGCCCCGAGCGAGCAGCCGCACTCTGCGTGTTCCTGGCGTCGAAGGACAGCGACGGCATCACGGGCAAGTTGATCAGCGCGATGTGGGATCCGTGGGAGACGCTTGCGCAATTCACGCAGAAGCTCGCCGAGACCGACGTGTACACGCTAAGGAGGATCGTGCCCGCCGACCGCGGGTTCGAGGTGACGTGACCACCAGGCTTCTGGCTGGCTGTCAGCGCGAGGCCGCATCGACAGACGCGAAACCAGACCGGGCGTAGATCGTGCCGACGATATCCAGTGCGGCTCGCGCGGCGTCGAGTCCAGCCGACGGCTGACGCCCGAGGCGAATGTCTTCAAGGAACTCGGTCCACTCGAGCGACCACGACTGATCTCCGCGTGGATACTCCCAGGCGCTGGTCTCCGGCGGTCCCATCTCCGGCAGCATCTTGTAGAAGGTGAGCCGCTCCACGCCGTAGCTCCCGCCCAGACCGTCGATCGCGATCTTGGCGTCCCGCCCGTAGATCTCCAGAGAGAACAGGTTTTTCCACTCGGTGCAGCTGACATGCAGGAACGCGGCTTGCCCCAAGTCGGTGCGAAGCAAGAGGAAGCCGTTGTCGTCGACAGGCATGTCCCAGAAGTAAGTCGCCGCAAAGCCGTCGACGGTCGTGAAGCTTCCCAGAAACCATCCGGCCAGATCGATCAGGTGAACTCCCTGATCGATGAGTTCGCCGCCGCCAGACCGCGCGGGATCGGCGCGCCATTCCTTGTCGTAACCCACTCGCCCTCCGTGGCCGTACCGGCCGCGGATGAACATCAACGGCCCCAGAGCGCCTTCGTCGAGCAAGGCTCGAGCGCGCTGGAGTGCCGGATGGTAACGATGATTGAAACCAACCCGAACCAGTCGGCCCGCGCGGGCGGCTGCCGCCCGTACCTGGTCGATCTCGAGCACCGATCGTGCGGCCGGCTTCTCGACCAGCACGTGCTTGCCGGCGTCGAGCGCCGCCATGCACAGTGGCGCCAGCGACTCATTCGTCGTCGACACGACCACGATGTCGACAGCGGGGTTCGCGAGTGTGCGTTCGACGGTAGCGGCCTCGGCTCCGGGCGTTCGCTTCGCGAGCGCCTCGGCTCTCGCGGGGTCCACATCGGCACAGGCGATCAGCCGCGCTGGTCCCAGCGCTGCGGCGCGCTTGCCACCGATGAGACCGCAACCAATGATGGCAACACCTGGCGACTGCTCGCTCATTCAGCGCGCTCCAGCAGCGATGGGTTCTCTTGAAGGAAGTCCAAGGTTCGAATGATGCCCTCGCGAATGGTAAGCCTCGGCGACCATCCGAGGGCCCGTATGCGGGAGCAGTCGAGGAAGATGAAGGGGTTGTCGCCGATCCAGCCGCGGTCCCCACCGGTGTACTCGAGCGTCGGGTTCACATTCAGCCGTTCGCAGATCCATCCAATGGAGTTGTTGACCTCGCAATACTCGTCGGTGCCGAGGTTGAACACGTGGAAGCCCTCTTGAACCACATCCAACGCTCGCACGATCGCGCCGAGGCAATCCTGGACATACAGATAGGACTTGCGCTGACGGCCATTTCCCAGCACGCGCAACCGGGTGGGATCGCGTCGCAGGCTCTTGTAGAAGTCGAAGACATGCCCGTGCGTATAACGCTCGCCGAGAATGGACACGAATCTGAACACGCATGCGGTGAAGCCAAAGCCCGTGCAGTAAGACGCGATCAGCCCTTCTCCGGCCAGCTTCGATGCGCCGTATAAAGAGGTCTGGATCGGAAACGGCGCATCTTCCGGGGTGGGAATCAGCGTCGCCTCGCCGTACACAGAACCCGTCGACGAAAACGCGAGGCGAGTCACACCGTTCGCGCGCATGGCCTCCAGCACGTTGAAGGTGGCGATGGTGTTCTGTTCGAGGTCCTTGCGCGGGTGATCGGTGCCGAACCGCACGTCGGCATTGGCGGCAAAGTGCAACACGAGATCGCAGCCCTTCATGGCACGAGTCATGGCCTCGAGGTCGAGCGTATCTCCTTCGACGAGCGAGAATCGTGCATGCCCGAGCGCAGCAGACAGGAAGCCGCGGTGCCCGGTGGAGAAGTTGTCGTAGGCGACCACTTCGAACCCGCGCGCAAGAAAGTGATCCACGGCTGAACTGCCGATAAAGCCCGCGCCGCCCGTGATGAAGACGCGCTGACCATTCGATGGGCTCGCGTCATGAGAGAGAGTCGATTCAGTCATGGTTCAACGTTGACTATAGAATTGGCCGAATGCTCGATAGTGGTTGCAGCGCGAAGCGCAAGGCAGTCTTCTTCGATCGTGACGGCGTGCTGAACCGGGCGGTCGTCCGCGATGGCCGGCCGTTTCCGCCCGCCGCGGTCGCACTCCTCGAGATTGTGCCGGATGCAGAAGCAGCTCTCGGAAGGTTGCATCGCGCGGGGTTCGTGCTGATATGCGTCACCAACCAGCCCGATGTCGCACGCGGACGTCAGCGGATCGAGGAAGTGCAGGCCATCAATGCGGCGATTCGACGCCGTCTGCCTCTCGATGATTTGCGGGTATGCTATCACGACAATTTGGACCAGTGCGATTGCCGCAAGCCCGCTCCGGGCATGCTGGTTGCCAGCGCGCGAGACCACGATCTCGATCTCTCGGCGAGCGTGATGGTCGGCGACAGATGGTCTGATATCGAAGCAGGTCGCCGCGCTGGGTGCCGCACCATTCTGGTCGGCGCCGGTTACGGCGAAGAGAATCGTTGGGCCGTGGAACCAGACGCACGCGTGACGTCGCTTGCCGAGACGGCGGCCTGGATTCTGACCCATCACGATTCACAGGAGAGTTGAAGTCATGAGCGTTGCCGGTTTGAAGGTGAAGCTGTTTGCCGATGGAGCCGACAAGGCGTCGATGCTGGCGCTCTACGGCAATCCAGCCATCACGGGTTTCACGACGAATCCGACGCTGATGCGGAAAGCCGGCGTGGCTGACTACGAGACCTTCGCGCGCGATGTGCTGGCGGTCATTCACGATCGCCCAATCTCTTTCGAGGTCTTCTCGGACGAGTGGGACGACATGGAACGCCAGGCTCGGCAGATCGCGGCGTGGGGCGCCAACGTCTACGTGAAGATTCCGGTGACCAACACGCGCGGCGAATCGTCGGCACATGTCGTACGCCGACTCACCGGGGAAGGCGTCAAGGTCAACGTCACGGCGCTGATGACGTTGACACAAGTGCGAACCGTCTGCGACGCGCTCACGCCGGGTCCGGCAGCCTGCGTGTCGGTGTTTGCCGGTCGCGTCGCCGATACAGGTCGCGATCCTGTGCCGATGATGGCGGCGGCGGTGGAAATCATCAACGCCTATCCCAACGTCGAACTCATCTGGGCGAGTCCACGTGAACTCCTCAACGTGGTTCAGGCCGACGCCGTTGGATGCCACATCATCACCGCAACTCCAGACATCCTGGCCAAACTGCCGACCCTCGGCAAAGACCTGACCGACTTCAGCCTCGACACGGTCAAGATGTTCTACGACGACGGTGTGAAGGCTGGCTTCACGCTGTCGAAATCGTAAGGGGCGGGGCCTTACGACGTAGGGTGCCGGGGGCATCGGCGGTGCACAGTGCCCGGCCTCACGGTCCGGAGTGCCGGCCGCGAAGCAGTGAGTCGTACGCGCCGATCGCCCTGTCGAACACCAGCTGCCACGAGTGTGTGCGCGCAACCCCTGCGCCACCCGCGGCCAGGCGCTGCCGCTCCGCGTCGTCGCACGTCAGGGCGGCCAGTCCTTCGGCGAGTTGCTCGATGTCTCCGACAGCAGTCAGCCGCGCGCTGGCACCATCCCTGAAGATCTGACCGGGACCTCCGTGGTCGTACGCGATCACCGCCGCGTGGTTGAGTGCGGCTTCGAGCGGGCTGATACCAAACGATTCGACATAGCTTGGCAGGGCGAAGATGTCGATGGCCGAGTAGAAATCGCGCCGCTCCTCGTCGGACAAGGTTCCCAGGTTCACCACATGCTCGCGGAACCGACACGTTTCCCACCGGCGAGTGAAGCTGGGCATCTCCGTGCCGGCCAGGACCAGCGCAAAACGAGTCCCTCTGCTCCACGCGCGTTCCGCAGCATCGAGCAGGTCCACCGTGCCTTTGTCCCAACTCTTGTTCGCCAGGTGACCGACGACAACCTGATCGTCTGAAAGATGGTGCGCCTCCCGGAAGCGGCGGCGGTGGCCTCCCGTGCATTCGACGGCGTCCACACCAAGGCCGACAATGTTCAGGCGGGACTCTGCGATGCCCGCGGATGCGAGCGTGCTCCGTTCGGAGTCCGTTTGCACGAACACGCGATCGGCTCGCGACAAGAGCCGGAGGTTCAGGGGCGACAGGTACGCACGACTCATGCGTGCGCCGGCTGGGCCCGGAGGCGCCACGTGCGTGAACGGACTGAGCACGAGCGGCGCCTCGGTTCGCTCTGCAAGCCGGACCCCCGCATAGAGCACCGAGCTGTACGGCAACCCCGCGGCGTGCACGAGATCGACGCGCGGAGGGCGACGGCTCGCCGCGTTCGTGAGTGACGGGAGCCACGGCGTCCAACGAAGCGTGTCGCACTTCCACCTGGTGCCAAATGGCAGCACGTGCGCAGCGGTTCGCAGATAGCGCTGCGCTGGAAGGTAGCGGACTGGAAACCGCCGAACCACGACACCGTTGACGGTGTCGTGCGGCGGCAGCCTTCGCTCAGGAGCGGACGTAAAGGCCTCGACCGTGGGCGCGTCCGTTGTCCAGACGGACACCGTATGTCCCTGACGAACGAGTTCCTCACTCAGCTTTCGGAAGAACAGTTCGACACCCCCATGCGCCGGGAAGTACCGGGGGCAGACGTGGACGATGTGCGCCATCAGGACTGGGCCATCAAGGCTGGGCCATCAAGGCTAGAAAGTGCGGCCGCGAACGTAGGCGTACGCGGCTTCCGCACGCGCCTTCACGCGGATCGCAAATGGCGGGCGTCGGCCAACTTCGTACTGTACCTGCCGTTCGATCGCTTCGCTGACGTACCAGTGCCACGGCACGGAGCCTGTCTCCCGACGCACGATTGCGGTGGCTTCCTCGAAGTACTGCTCCCGGTGTCGGCGCGTCTTCGTGTCACCGTGATCGCGCGACGCGGCAACCATCGTGTCGACATAACCGATCGTCCCAAGCCGACTCAGTCGCCACCAGAGGTCGTAGTCGAAACACATGTGCATCGACGCGTCCAGCCCACCCACCTGTTGCCACGCGGCGCGACGAATCAATGTTGCCGGCTGGCAAATGGTGCAGGCGCGGGCGAAGCG
>JBEBGB010000092.1:0-12948 GCA_040081675.1 Vicinamibacterales bacterium | reverse complement strand
CGGTCTCCGCGAGATCGGCCACGGGCATTGGGAAGGACTTACTCGGCGCGAAGTCGAGCAGCGTTTTCCGGACGAGTACGCATCCTGGGAAGCCGACCCTTTCACCTTCTCGCCAGAGGGAGGGGAGTCTGGCGCGGCCGTGCTCGCCCGAGCGCTAGCCGCCGTGCGTCACATTCTCAATCGACACGAGGGCCACCGCGTGCTGGTCGTGTCTCACAAAGCCACGATCCGCCTGGTACTCAGCAGCCTCCTCGGCTTCGATCCCCGAGGGTATCGCGATCGTCTCGACCAGGCTCCGGCCTGCCTCAACGTGCTCGACTTTCGGGATCCGGTTCGCGCACGGCTCATGCTCTTCAACGACACATCGCATTACGACGACATTGCCTCGTCGCCTGACGCCCACCTGTCCAGTTGGTGGGATCCGCCCAAGTGAAACGAAAATCCTCCGACCGTTCCCGCAGTCGGATGTAGCATCCCTCCAACGTGAGCGGCAGCGCTCAATGTTTGGACCGACTCGCCGCGCGTGTGTGCGTCGAGAGTGGCGTGTGAACACCACTGGCAGGGAGAACGCTATGCGCAATCGAACGGGTCTCGTCGTGCTTGTCGCCGCCATCGTCCTGGCATCTGGCGGGTTGGTGCTCGCGCAGCTACGCGGGGCGAAGACCGCGCTGACGACGCAGGACTATGTGGAGATTCAGCAGTTGTACGCGCGTTACGCCATGACCATCGACTCGGGTGACGCGGAAGGGTGGGCCAGTACGTTCACGCCTGACGGCGTCTTCAACAACAACACGCGTGGCCACAGTGCCCTCGTCCAGTTTGTCCACGATTGGCGAGATAAGCGCAACGGCGCGGACCGGCGTCACTGGAATTCCAACCTCATGATCACTCCCTCTGACGAGGGCGCCGCCGGAGCGGTTTATCTCCTGCTCATGGACACCGGCGTGAAACCGCCGGTGCCGGTCTCGAGCGCCGTCTACGAAGATGCGCTCGTGAAGACTCCCCAGGGATGGCGGTTCAAGACACGCGTGCTCCACGGCGACCCGACGCCCAAGCGCACGCAGTAGGACGTCAACATGGGCAAACGTCGTAGGGTGTCGAAACCAAGCCTGTCAGCTCTCGGCGTTGCTCTCGTCTTCTCCATCCTGATGGCGGCGGGTGCGGCGACAGCTCCACAGCGCGCGGCCACCTCGCCGGTTGCCGGCGCGCCCACGAACGAGTGGTTGACGTGGGGCTACGACCAGGAACGTACGCTCTGGAACCAGGCCGAGACTGCGCTCAACAAAGACAACGTGGCGCGTCTGTCGCTGAAGTGGAAGACCCAGATTCCTACTCCCGCTCGAGAGGAAGTTCTGGCGACCTTGACGACTCCGCTCGTTGCCAAGGTCGACACGCCACAGGGCCTCGCCACTCGCGTATTCGTCGTCGGCAGCGACGACACCGTGTTCGCAGTGGATGCTGCCAACGGCGCCATCAGTTGGCAGCGGCGGTTCCCGAACACCATGACGCCGTCGGTCGCACCAGACTATCGATGTCCCAGCACCCAGAATGCCACACCGGTGATCGACAAGGAGACGGGGACCATCTACGTCTCGACGAGTGACGGCAAACTTCGCGGCCTGAGTCTGGTGAATGGTGACGATCGGATGCCGCCGATCGACTTCACGAACGTATTCGCGCGCAACTGGAGTTTGAATCTCATCGACGGCGTCATCTATTCGCCGACGGCCCGTGGTTGCCTTGGCATCCCGAGCCACCTGACCTCGGTGGATCTGAAGGACCCGGCGCGGCGGAAGCGAGAATTCTTCACCAGCCCAGGCGGACCATCTGGCGCGTGGGGACGCGGCGGTATCGTTCGCGGACCGAAATACATCTACGTCCAGACGGCGGACGGTCCATACGACCCGGGTGCAGGTAAGTTCGGCAACTCGGTGCTTGCGCTCACGTTCGAGGACTTGCGTCTGGCCGATTCCTATACGCCCGAGAACTGGGAGTATCTCAACGCAAAGGACCTGGATCTATCCTCGGCCAACGCCGTGGCGTTCCCGTTTCAGGGTCGAACAATCGTGGCGTCGGTTGGCAAGGAGTCGGTCGTGTCACTCCTCGACGGAGAGAACCTGGGCGGCAAGAACCACCAGACGCCGCTCTACACATCACCTCGATGGGGCAACGACGAGGCGATGCTTCACGACCGCGGAGTCTGGGGCGCGATGGCGACGTGGCAGGACGCACAAGGGCGACGGTATCTGGCGATGTCGATGTTGGGGCCAGTGGGGAAGAGCACCCCACCTTTCAAGTACACGAATGGTCCTGCGAACGACGGCAGCCTCATGACGTTCGAGGTTCGCCAGGATACGGCTACGTCCAAGCCAATGCTGGTTCCACTGTGGACCTCGCGAGAACTCCATGCGCCCGATGTGCCGGTCGTGGCCAACGGCGTGGTGTACGCGTTTCAGTCTGGCAAGGACTCCACCGAGACGCGTGCACTCGGCGCGGCCCGTGGGGCTGGTGGCGGTCGCGGAACTGGTGGTGCTGTTGGTGCCAACGCCGCGAGGGGGGCTGGCGCGGGCTCCGGAGCGGGACGTGGGGCAAGCGCGGGCAGAGGCGCTGGCGCCGCCCCGGCTTCCGCTTCGATCGGCACCACCGCGATTCTGTACGCGTTCGACGCGGACACGGGAAAGCAGTTGTTCTCCACTGAGCTCGATAGCTTCAACCACTTCACCAATCCCGTGGTGGCCGACGGTGTCGTCTACGCGGTGACGTGGGACGGGAAGCTCTACGCCTTCGGACTCGAGAAGTAGCGAGCCCGGGTGCTGCCTCTCCATTTTCACAGCGGTGCAAGCCGTCGGTGCAGTCGTCACCGACGAGACTGGCTTGATCCGCGCTAAGATGCCGCGCGTTGTGGTCGCATGGTCGACTACCGGATCAACCTGGTCGTGTCGTCTGGCGGAGGAATAATGCTCGGGACTGTCAATGTCATCACGCTCGAAGCGGCGAAGAAAATGGTCGCCGCTGGTGAAGCAGAAGCGCGAACGAACGGATGGAACGTGGCCATCACCGTCGTCGACGCCAGCGGTGCGCTCATCCTGTTCCAGAAACTCGACGACACGCAGCCAGGCAGCATCGCGATCTCGCAGGGGAAGGCTCGCACGTCGGCGCTATTCAAGCGTCCGACCAAGATGCTGGAGGACATGGTGGCCTCTGGCAAGACCGCCTTTCTGGCGGTTGATGGGATGCTTCCCATCCAGGGCGGGCTGCCGGTGGTGGTCAACGGTAAGGTGATTGGGGCCGTTGGCGTGAGCGGGGTCGCCTCAGCGCAGGACGAACAAGTCGCCGCCGCCGCCATTGGCGCGTTGGAGTCCGCAGCGCCCTGAGCTTGCGCGCTCGTGTGTCTATTTCGGAACTGGAAAAGCGGTGGTTAGATAACTGACGATCTGATCGAACTCCGCATCCGTGGCCGTTGCTCCCTTGGAGGCCATCTGGTCCACCAGATCTTTCCATCCCGCTTTGTCGAGTTCCTGATTCGCCGCCACATCAGGTGAATGGCACTGGGAACAGACCCGGATCATCACGTCCCGGCCGGGTCCGTCCGGCAACGTCGGATGGTCGTCGCCGCGTCCGTACGAGGTCTGGCTTCCCACGGTCAATCCGAGAATCACGATCAGTCCGACGATCACGACGTTCGCGCGCATCCTGAACCCGCTCCTACTTTTTCGGCAATGCGAACGCGATGATTTCGTCGTTCGTCACCTCGGACCCCGTGAGGCCACCACCTGTGCTCACTACCGTGACGAACTGGCGTCCGTCCGCCCCCTGGTAGGTGACCGGCGTTGTTTCAACAGAGGACGGCAGCTTCACTTCCCACAGCTTCTGACCAGTCGCTGTCGCGAAGGCGCGGAACCTGAAGTCGTCCGAGCCACCGACGAACGTGAGGCCACTCGCCGTCAGGATGACGCCACCGGAGCTCGGGCGTCCGGTGTCCTGCATGCCGGGCGGCAACGCATCAGAGACGCCAAGCGGCTTGCGATAGGCAATGTCGCCGGTGTCCATGTTGACCGCAATGAGCTCGCCCCACGGTGTGGGACCACACGGCAGTTTCCGTTCGGCGTCGCCGAAACGACGCGTGCCTGCGAGCGGACCATTGTTGACGAAGCTGCCATCCGGCCGAAGGATCAGACGCATCGGTTGGAACAGATTCGTCGTGTTCGAGATGAACAGGTGCAGCTTCGGATCGTAGGAGGCGCCCCAGAAGTTGATGCCCCCCGCGGGTCCGGGCGGAGAGATGCTGTACCGGTTGAACGCGATTGGCATGAAGGGGCCGCCCAGCTTCATGTTGTTGTCGTCCACCATGTGCTCGCAGTACGACTGATGCTGCGGCTCGCCTTTGTAGAGATTGTCGCGCGAGACCGTGTTCTGCGTCAGTGGCGGCGGCTTGACCGGAAATGGCTGCGTCGGAGACGCCTGCTCGCCGGGCAGATCACTCTTCGGTACCGGGCGCTCCTCGATGTCGAAGATCGGCTTGCCGGTGACGCGGTTCAACGTGAACATCAACCCCGTCTTGTTGACGATGATGACGGCAGGTACGGTTTGGCCGTCGCGCTGCAGGTCAACGAGGAGCGGCGCCGATTGCGTGTCGTAGTCCCAGATGTCGTGATGCACGAGTTGAAAGTGCCAGAGGTACTTTCCGGTGTTTGCATCGACGGCAACCACTGACGACGAAAACAGATTGTTGCCAGGACGATCGACGCCGACACGGTCGTTGTTCGGAGCACCAAGGGGCATGTAGAGAATGCCGCGCTCGACGTCGAGCGATGTGTAGCCCCAGACGTTCACGCCGGATCGGTTCTTGGCGCTGTTCTCCCGCCACGTGTCATAGCCGAACTCGCCGGGCCTCGGGACGGTATGGAAGGTCCACACCAATGCGCCGGTGCGCGCGTCGAACGCGCGCGTGTCACCTGCGGGGCCCGAACCAGCATTCGAACCGCCAGCGCCTTCGCCGGTGCCCGCACCGATGATGATGAGGTTCTTGTAGATCGTGGCCGGCGAGAGCAGGGAGTAGGTCGCCTCCATGCCGGTCTGCATCACTTCCGGCGTCTTGAGGTTGAGCACGCCGTTGGTACCGAACCCGGTATTGAACGTGCCGTCCGAGGCCTTGATCGAATAAAGGCCGCCGGCGAGACCCCCGAAGATGATCGATGCGGGCGAGCCTCCGTCGCCGGGCCAGTACGCGATGCCGCGCTTGGACGGCAGATCGTTGTTGGGAAGTTGGAACTTCCATTTCTCTACACCAGTGGTGGCATCGAGCGCATGGATCGCACCGTAAGGCGACCCGAGATACATGGTGTTGCCGATGACAAGGGGAATCGCTTCGTCTTCTCGCATGCGGCCGGTGTAGCCAGCAGGCTTCAAGTGGAAGCTCCACGCCTGCTGAAGCGTGGTGACGTTCTCGGCCGTGATCTGAGTGAGTGGGCTGTACCTGTTGGCGGTGTCGTCGTAGTTGGAGCTCCGCCAATCGGTCGCGGTGCCTGGTCCGGCCGCGTTGCTTCCGGCCGCGAGTGTCGCCGCAATCGCGACACCCAGACTCAGTCTCGAGGCGATTCCCGCCATGTCCTACTCCTTCGGCAATGCCGCGTCGTGGCGGCTCACTCGTCGGACGCATGATAGTCCGCGCCGATGTTCTGTCAATGTGCGATCGGCGAGGCGTGCGATCCGCGTCGTATCACTCCGCGAATCACCTGGCGTCGGGCCGATAGACCGACTCCTTCGGAAAATTCTTGTCGTCGATGAATCCCCGTATGTCTCGCGCGACCGACGTGGCTTTCTGCAACATCACCCAGTGGTCATCGTCGGGATAGAGCTTGACGCTCAGATTGGGCACCCATTTGTCGAGCCCGCTGAGGTGACCCGACAGAATGGCGCCGTCCTTCATGCCCCAGATGACGAACGTTGGCGTCTTGATGATGGTTGTCTTGGCGCCGGCGGTGACTTCTTTCGCACTCCAGGAACGGTCGATCGTCGAGGCCGGATGCCGATCGTTGAACGGCGGATTGCGATGATTCGCGCGATAGTAACTGAGGCCTGCTGTCGTGGAGCCTGGCTGTGACCACGCGTCGATCCAGGCTTGACGATCTGCCTCGGTGTAGCGGCCGCTCTTCACCTCTGCGTCCACGAAACCCGTGTGCGCGCGCCGGTTCGCGCTCTCCAACGTGTCCTTCTCGTCGACCGGCTGCTCGCCGGGGGCCAGGTACTTGTTGAACACGAAGAAGTAGTTGCTGGCGTAGCGCTGTGCGGGGTTTTCACGCAGCTCGCGTTCGGAGATGAACGGATGCGCGCCGTTCACGATGATGAGTTTTTCCAGCATCTCCGGGTGATACATGGCGAACGCCCACGAGACGTTGGCGCCCCAGTCGTGGGCGACGAGGGTGAACTTCTTGTCCTTCCCGGCAATCTTCTCGACGAACTGACGCACGTCTTCGACCAGGTGCGTCATCTTGTAGGGCTCGAGACCTTCGGGCCTGGACGACAGGTTGTAACCGCGCATGTCGAGGCCGACGGCCAGATGGTCGCGTCCCATCTCCGCCATCTGGTCTTTCCATTGGTACCAGAAGGAGGGATAGCCGTGCAGAAACAGCACGAGCGGCCCCGATCCGACGCTGGCGTAGTGGAGGCGCTGACCGTTCACCTCCACGTAGTTGTCCTGGAACGAGGCCTTCGTTACCTGCGCCTGCGCGCTGGTCGGCAGCAGTGCCGCCAAGACGCCGCTGAGAATCACCGCCGCAACACGCATCAATCGTCCTCCACAAGCGAGTTAGAGAGTTGGAGAGTTAGAGAGTTGGAGAGTTGGAGAGTTGGGGAGTTGGGGAGTTGTGAATCCCCAATTCCCCAATTCTCCAATTCTCCAACTCTCCAATTCTCCAATTTGTTAGGGCTGCCGGCGTGGCATGGCGCGTTTTCCGTCCACGACGGGCGGAAAATCCTTCACCTCGTCGTACGCCTCGGTGATGAAGCGGTCCTTGCTCTGTTGCGTGTCGCCCTGTGTGGACCCGTCGTAGGGAGCGGTCAGGTTGGCCGCCAGCACTTCCTGCAGCGTCTTGCCCTGGTCGCGTAGCGTCTTCACCTTTGCGAGCACCGCGACGAGCATCGCTCGATACGGGAGCAGATCGTTCTTGTGGATGAGCGTGCCGTGGCCGGGGATGAGCGTCGTATCCGGGCCAGCGAGCTTCATGATGAGATCCGTCGCTTCGATCATGCCTTTGATGGAACCGCCGTTGGCCTGATCGGCGAAGGGATAGCCGAAGTTCCGGTAGAAGTCTTCGATGTAGATCGCGTTCGCGTTGCGGAAGCGCACGATGGTGTCGCCCGCGGTGTGCGACGGCATCATCGGAATGAAGTCGACCGTCTCACCGTTCATGTTCAAGGTCACGCCAGGCGCTCCCGGCATGGCTGGGTTGTAGCTGTAAGTGGCCACGGGCACTCCGGCTGGATCGGCTGCAGGCGCCGGCGTTCCGTTGGCACGTGCCGGCGGCCGCACCATCTCGCTGCGCAGATTGTCCTGCGCGAAGATCACCGCGCCCTGCTTGCCGAAGAACGGATTGGCTCCGGTGTGGTCGCTGTGGATGTGTGTGTTCACCAGCACCTTGATTGGCCCATCCGTGAACGACCGGATCGCCTTCATCGTCTGTTCGGCGACCTGCCGGTTTTGACTGTCGACCAGCAGCACACCATCAGGTCCGAAGAGCGCCATCGCCCGACCGCCCGACCCGTCCGGATGCGCCTGGTCGAGGGCCTGTGAGCCGTGCAGCACGAACAGGTTGGGTGACATCTTCTCGGTCACCATGATCTGAATCTTGTCCCACGGCGTCTCGTAGCCTGCGGGGAACGTATAGGGGCCCTTCCCCGTGGGAATGACGATGATGGGGTATTCGGATTTCTGAGCGATGACGACAGGGGTGGCGGCCGCCACCGCGATCACGCTCAACAACCACCAGGCGCGCTTCTTCATTGCTCCCGCTCCTCAATCTCGTCTGTTAACGGAGTCGACGGGGAAGTCTGGCACACCCGTTCCTGTCTCCCAAGCGAATCTGACGGGCGCCGACCCAAAGCAGCGCAAGGCTGCTACCATGCGGCCGGACCCGAACTCCTTGTCGAACACTTTTATCGCAACGTGGTTGGTGGCGCTTGTCGCCGGTGCTGCTTTCGGCGTCCCGCTCATCCGCGACCAGAGCAGCGCGCGCCGCGAGGCGGACATCGCTGACCGTCCGGTCCAGATTCGAAGTGACGGGTTCGTGTCGTCAGACGCGTGTCAAGCCTGCCACCCGCGCGAGTACGCGACCTGGCGTGCGTCGTATCACCGCACGATGACCCAGGTGGCGACACCGGAGACGGTGGGCACGAGCTTCGATCGCGTGCGCGTGGACCAGGTCAACGGACGGCCGATGTTCCTCGAACGGCGCGGCCGCGAGCTGTGGGCCGAGATCGACGAGCCCGACTGGGACGGTGTCGGCGATGCGCCCCCGCGCATTCGTCGTCAGGTCGTCATGACCACGGGCTCGCACAATCAGCAGATCTACTGGTACGCAACGGGGCACGGCCGCACGTTGGGTCAACTGCCGGCCATTCAGTTGAAGGCGGACCGGCGCTGGGTGCCGCGTCGATCGGCCGTCATGCATCCGCCTGATGTGGAACTCGTGTCCGAGAGCGGCAGTTGGAACGGTGTCTGCGTTGCGTGCCACACCACACTCGGGAAGACCGCGTTCAGCACGCCGTTTGGCTCTGAGTCGTTGGCCACGCAAACCATCGATACGACGGCCGCTGAGTTCGGCATCGCGTGCGAGAGCTGCCATGGGCCATCGGCCGAGCACGTGCGCGCGAACACCAGCCCCTTGCGACGCTACGCCCTGCACCTGGCCGGGCGGCCGGACTCGACCGTCGTGCAACCCGCGCGTCTTGACGCCAAACGTTCGTCAGAGGTCTGCGGACAGTGTCACGGACTCTGGGAGTTCTACGACACTGCCGCCGAGCGCGCGGCGAACACGCACGGATTGCCGTATCGCCCGGGTGACACCCTCGCCGACAGCCGCTTCATCGTTCAGCCCTCGACCAATCTGGACACGTCGACGATGAAGGGACTGCTCGCAGCGGATCCCAATTTCGTCAAGGACATCTTCTGGTCCGACGGGATGGTGCGTGCCACGGGCCGTGAGTACAACGGGCTGATTGATTCACCGTGTTATCGAAACGCGAAGGACGACGCGCGCAGATTGTCCTGCATGTCCTGCCACGAACTCCACAAGACGGCAGACGATGGAAGGCCGGCCAGCGAGTGGGCAGACGATCAACTCAAGCCTGCAGCGATGGGTAACGGCGCATGCCTGCAGTGCCACGAGGGGCTCGCGCAGAACGTGAGTGCGCACACACATCACACCCCAGAGTCGGACGGAAGTTCCTGTTACAACTGCCACATGCCGCACACGACGTACGGTCTGCTCAAGACCATACGCAGCCATCAGATCAGCAGTCCTTCAGTGCAGGCGAGCCTCGATACGGGGCGGCCTACGGCGTGCAACTTGTGTCACCTCGACAAGACCCAGTCGTGGACAGCGGAGTCGCTGAACCGCTGGTACGGCGTGAGGGTGCCGGCAACCATGAGCGAGGACGATCGAACGGTGGCGGCGTCGCTCGTCACGTTGCTCAAGGGCGATGCAGGCCAGCGCGCCGTGATCGCTCAGGCCTTCGGGTGGGCGCCTGCGCAACGCGCGTCGGGCACCAACTGGATGGCGCCGTATCTCGGCCTGTTCCTGAACGACTCGTACGACGCCGTGCGGTATATCACCGGGAGGTCGCTCGGGACGCTGCCCGGGTTTACCGACTTCACCTTCGACTTCGTCGCGCCGCCGGAGCAGCGAGAAGCATCGCGGCGCCGCGCACTCGGACTCTGGCGCGATAGTCGCGACCGCATCGGACGTCGGGGCGATCCGGAGCTGCTCTTCAACCCGGACGGCTCGTTCGTGGCCGACCGGATCGATCGGCTGACGAACCAGCGCGATCGGCGTCGCATCTTCTACCGTGAGTAACCACCGTGTCCCTTGACTACGCTCGACGACACCTGCGCATTGGCTGGTGGTCGCTGCTGATCTTCTCTGCCCTCGGGCTCGCGCTCGAGGCATTTCATGGCTTCAAGGTCTCCGCGTACCTCGATGTGTCGAACGAGACGCGTCGACTCATGTGGCGGCTGGCCCACGTCCACGGGACGCTCCTGGGCGTCGTCCACATCCTGTTCGGCCTGACGGTGAAGGTCATGGGTGAGGCGGCGATCGGCCGGGTTCGGTCGGCGTCTGTGGCTCTGCAGTGGGCGGGAGTGCTTCTGCCCGCGGGGTTTTTCCTTGGGGGCGTGCGGTTCTACAGCGGAGACCCCGGCCTGGGCGTCCTGCTGGTGCCGGTCGGGGCGGTCCAGTTGCTGTTCGCTTTATGGCAATTGGCCGCATCGCTGGGCACAACGAGGCCGGGACATACCCAGATTCAGGAAGGCGGGCCGCCCCAGAAGGACGGCCAAAAGAAACGGTAAGGGTAAGCGCATTTCTCCGTTGACTTCAACGTGCCTGAGGCGCAGGATTGGCTGATTTCTGCTGATTGCCGACGCGGAACACGGCTCGATTCAGCAGTGGAGGTTGCCGATGAGTGTCGCTCGCAGTTACGCGCCCTGGGCTCGGTCCCTGTCCGCGTTTGTGGTTGGCGTTGCCTGTCTCCCGGCTCTTGCGTCAGCGCAGTCGGCTGGCAGTCAGGTCACGTTCTCCAAAGACGTTGCACCCATCCTGCAGCGGTCATGCGTGAACTGCCATCGGCCGGGTGAGATGGCACCCATGTCGCTCATGACGTACGAAGATGCGCGTCCCTGGGCACGGGCCATCAAGACCCGCGTGGCTCTTCGCGAGATGCCGCCGTGGCATATCGACAAGAACATCGGCATCAGCAAGTTCAAGAACGATCCCTCGCTCAGTGACGAGGAGATTGCCACGATCACCAAGTGGGCCGACGGCGGCGCGCTGCGGGGTAACCCCGCGGACATGCCTGCCGCGCGTCAGTTTGCCGACAGCAACGAATGGCTGATTGGCAAGCCGGACCTGATCATCAAGTTCCCGGCCTACACCGTGCCAGCGTCGGGACCGGATCTCTTCGGCAACCTGTACGCGGACGTGCCGATTACCAAGGACCGCTACATCAAAGCGATCCAGACACGGGCCCCGACGCCTGCCGCCCGCAAGGTCGTGCACCACGCGCTGCAGTACTCGGTCGACGATCCGAGCGTTGAGGCGACCGGCGACGACAGCCAGGGTGTTGACGGTGGGCAGTTCCTCGTCGAATACGCGTCAGGCAAGAACGCGGAGATCTATCCAGAAGACTCCGGCGTACTGCTGCAAGCCGGCAAGAAGGCCATGACGAGCTATCACTTCCATTCGGTGGGTGAAGAGTCGAAGGCCGAGATCGAGATGGGCGTCGTTCTCTATCCCGAGGGCTACGTTCCCAAGCACATCCGCTGGTCGAAGCAGCTTGCACAGCCGACGGCAGACCTCGACATTCCCGCCGGCACAGTGGCGCGCATCGACGGCTACACCGTGCTTCACAAGTCCGCCAGGATTCTCTCGTTCCAGCCGCACATGCACATTCGCGGCAAGCGCCAGTGCCTGGAGTTGATCTATCCAACGTCCGGGCCAAGCGCGAAGACCGAGATCGTCAGTTGTGCCAATTTCAACTACAACTGGCACCTGAACTACACCTACGCGGATGATGCCGCACCGCTTGTTCCGGCGGGCACCATCCTCCACACCATCAGCTGGCACGACAACTCGACGGGCAACAAGGCCAATCCCGATCCCAAGAACTGGGTGGGCGACGGCCAGCGCACGATCGACGAGATGGGCTTCGCCTGGATCGGCTGGTACGACTTGTCTGACGAGGAGTACAAGACCGAAGTCGCAGCGCGCAAGGCGAGCCAGCAGAAGAACGTGAAGACCACTCAGCAGCAACAACAGCAGTAGCCGGAATACGAGCGACACACTGCGGGGTTCGCGCCCCGCGGTGTGTCCGCTCGACCCACCCGCCCGCCTGGCGCCCTTTTATTTCTTCGCGGAAGGTCCTCCGTATGACGATCCATATGCGACGGCTCAGCGTGCTGGCAGCTCTGGTCGTGTCCCTTGGTGTAGCCCAGAGTGCCCGTGCGCAAAACGAGCTTCAGAACGACTTCAAATACAACTCAGGTCAGGATGTTCAACCGGTGTTCGAGGGATGGTCGAAGACTGCTGATGGCGGCTTCCTCATGCATTTCGGATACTTGAACAGGAATTGGGCGCAAGAGCTCTCGATTCCCGTGGGGCCGGACAACAGCGTCGAGCCTGGTGGTCCCGACCGCGGACAGCCCTCCTACTTCTTCAATCGCACGAACCGCAACCTGTTCACCGTAGCCGTCCCGAAGGACTTCGGGAAGAAGGAAGTGATCTGGACCGTCGTTGCCAACGGCAAGACGCAGAAGGCCTTCGGCTGGCTGCAACCCGAGTGGGAAATCGATCCTGCCGGCGGCGCGAGCCTCGGTGGTCAGCAGACCGACGAAGCGCGCCGAAACAAAGCGCCGGCGATTACGGTGGCTCCTGTGGCGTCGGCCGCTGTCGGTACGGCTGTGAAGCTGACGGCCACTGTAACAGACGATGGCTTGCCCAAACCGGCAGCCGAGAAGAAGCCAGCGATTGGCCAGGAGACGCCCGACATTCTGAAGGGCGGTGTTGATGCACCGGTCAACGTGCCGAGCACCGTCGGGACCCCGCGCGGAGGCCCGAGGATACAGAGCCTGGCAGTGACGTGGTCGGTGTGGCGAGGGCCAGCCAACGTAGCGTTCGACCCGGCTCTTGTCGTCGTGAAAGATGGCTCCGCTCAAACGTCGGCCGTGTTCAGCAAGGC
>JBEBGB010000596.1:0-3469 GCA_040081675.1 Vicinamibacterales bacterium | reverse complement strand
CCTCCACCGCTCCGGGCTTCAGACTAACGGCCCGCCTCTGGCTGCGATCGTTCAGATCCTTACGTACGTGACGCCTCGTTCCTGAACCATCCCCATTGCCATGACGTGCGACGGCACGAGGCGGACACCGGGATTCAGCCCGGCCAGCAGGTCCGCGCGCACGTCGGCCACCGCCAGCTGACGCGCCGTTGCCAACTGCTGCGCGATGTTGTTGAGAGCGATGTTGCATTGCCAGAAGATCGTGCCCCGGGCCTGAAGCGCCTTCACTCCGAGGGACTCCTCGTTCAGGAACACATTCCGGATGGCCGGCTGCTTCGTTGCGGGATCCATGATCTTCGAGCGCTCTCCGAGGGCGTACTTTTCCCAGAGCCGGTCGGACGCGTTGATGCCGAAGGCCGTCCCCGAAATGCCCACGATGGTCTTGACCTCGGGGAAGTCGAGTGCGAACACGTCGTGGAACGCGTCCAGATAGTTTCTGGGGAACCGAAGAGGACGCGGGTCGGCCACGAGGTTGACCTCGCCGAGGTCGAAGACCTGCCTGTGCTTTGCCTTCAGGTCGTCCATCCATTTGAGATCCCAGGCCGGCGCCGCAGCCGACGCAGCTGACGACGACTGTGCGGCCGCGGGGCTGGCGGCGACGTCAATCGCCGCCACACCAGCAACAGATGTCAACGCCGATATGAACGAACGACGACTCTGCCTGGAATGCATGGTCATGGTGTTCCTTTCATCAGCCTCTGCCGCCGTTCGTGTTACCGCCCTGTCAGACGGTGCAGGTCATGTCTTGCCCGCAGCACATCGGCGACTTCACCTTGCCGTGGCCCCCTGGGCATTCAGAGACGTGCACCGAGCTCCCGTCCGCCTTGGTCAGCGTCGAATGCACCAGCTCTTTGCCGCACTGCCCGCAGGTCATCGACCCGATGCTCATTCCGCACTTGTCACACTTGTAACCAGCCATGTTCGACCCTCGACGTGGATGTGATTCAGTTGCCAGCGCCCGGAGTTCCGAAACGCACGGTCAACAGTATCAGGAACGACAGAATCGCGTCATCACTGCTCCCAATCCAGCACCTGTTCACTTGATGAGACAACCGCGTTACAGAGGGTGCGCGTGACGCGTGGTGTCCTCGGGCGGTGTGTATGGATAAGATGCGGGTGGTCTTCAAGGGCGAGCCGCTTCATTCGAAGGTTGGCTACAAAGGAGGCATCTGATGAGAGCGGTGAAAATTGGGGGACTCGTGATCGCCCTGGTGGCGATCGCCGTCGTGTTGTATCAGGTGCTGGTCTTTGCCAGAGAGGCTGGCGACTTGTTTCTGGCGACGCTGCGAGCCGGCCAGCGAACAGCCGAATACAACGAGCAGATTGCCGCCAGCCTTGCGGGCGCCAAACTTGGAGACAGGCTGACGTCGCTCGTGGGCGGACTGGAGTCGGCGCTGAACGAAACGACCCAGACGCTGCAGGCCGTGCGACCGGTCATTGCAGATACGGCGGCAACCGCGCGGACAGCGCGTGTGGCGATCGAGGAGACAGCGCTGACCGCGAAGGCCGCTCGCGTCGCCATCGAGGGCGCCAGGCTGCCAGATGTGGACGGGTTCCTTCGTCAGACAGGAGCGCTGGTCGAGCAGACGACCACCCTGGTTCACAACGCCGATGCCAGTGCCACTCCACTTCTGGCAACCTCGCAACGCTTGCTGGACCGGGTGGACCACCTCGTTTCTGACTCGGAACTGACGGCGACGCTACGGACCACAGGGCGGATTCTCGCCAACGTCGAACATGACCAGGGCAACGTCTCGGTTCTCGTCGCCAATGCCGTGCCGGTGAGCGAATCAGTCAAGAGAGAGGTGGCCGTCGTCGAGAAAGAGTTGGCCGATCTCAGGGCCAAGCGGCAGAAGTCGCATGGGCTCTTCGGGTTCCTGGCCAGGCTGTTCTTCTAAGAGATCCAGACCACCCGAGGACCGGATTGCGACGATGAATTTCGACCTGGATGCCTTCATCAGCTATGCGCACATAGACAACGAGCCACTGACGCCGGATCAACGAGGCTGGGTCACGCAGTTCCACGCGACGCTGCAGACGATGTTGAGCCAGCGACTGGGCCAGAAGGCGCGCATCTGGCGCGATGAGAAGCTCAGTGGCAACGACGTGTTCGCGCGCGAGATTGTCGACCAGTTTCAACGGACCGCGCTGCTGGTCTCGATCCTGAGCCCGCGCTACGTGCGGTCCGAATGGTGCACGCGCGAACTGCGCGAGTTCTGCACGGCCGCAGAGAATACAGGCGGAGTCACCATCGGGAACAAGAGCCGCGTCTTCAAGATCATCAAGACGCCGGTGGAGTCGGCAGCCTCGTTGCCGGATCCCATTCAACAGACGCTCGGCTACGACTTCTTCGCCGTCGAAGGCGACGAGTCGAGGGAACTCGACCCGGCGTTCGGCGACCAGGCTCGCCAGCAGTTCCTGGGCAAGCTGAATGGTCTGGCCTGGCAGATTGCGAAGTGCCTGCAGCAACTGGCGCAGGCGGACAACCCACAGCCTGCAAAGCGTACAACGCGGCCTGCCGTGTTCGTCGCCGATTGCGGTCGCGACTTGCGCGCCACGCGCGAGCAACTCGTGACTGAGCTCGACATGCACGGCTACGACGTGTTGCCGTCGCAGCAGTTACCGCTGACCGAAGAGGCACTCTTTCCCGAACTGAAGGCGCAGCTCTCGCGCTGCGCGCTGTCGATACACCTGGTTGGTCGCAGCGTTGGACCCGTGCCAGACGGACCGAGCGGGCGCTCGCTTGTGATGCTCGAGAATGACGTTGCCGCCGCGCGGAGCCGGGAGAGTTCGCTTCGTCGCATCATCTGGCTTCCAGAAGGTGTGGCGGGGGAGCGCGCCGAGCAGCAGGCCTTCATCGCCGCGCTGCAACAGGATGCCGCGTTGCAGTTCGGGGCCGATCTGCTGCGCGGTGACCTGGAAGGGCTCAAGGGCACGGTCTATCAGACCCTGCGTCGACTCGACGCTGCGGAATCCGCGCCAGCTGAGGGGGTGAAGGGTCGGCAGCATGTCGTTCATGTACTGATGACCGAAGCCGACCGTACTCAATCGGTGCCGCTCTTGAAGCTCCTTCGCGAGCACGGTCTGTCGGCGACCCTTCCCGTGTTCGTTGGTGACGCGTCAGCGGTACGCGAAGCCAATACGCAGTTAGTGTCGGCTTGCGACGCGTTGGTGCTCTTCTACGGAGCCGGCGACGAGGTCTGGAAGTTTCATCAGCAGAGCGATCTGCGCAAGCAAGCGGCCGCCAGCGGCACACCACGCCGCTCGGAGTGGATCTGTCTCGCGTCACCGTCGACGCCTGACAAGGAGCTGTTGCACGCCCTCGGGGACTCAAACCTGCTCGATGCGAGAGAGGGCTTCTCGGGAGCGATGCTGCAGCCGCTGGTGTCAGCACTGGCCGCAACCAGGAGCGAGATGTGACAACCGGCGT
>JBEBGB010000595.1:0-3470 GCA_040081675.1 Vicinamibacterales bacterium | reverse complement strand
GCTGACACTTCGGTCAACTGTGTGGCCCGCGTGGTTCGGCTTGCACCTCACCACGCGGGAAGACCATGTTGCTCGTGCAGCAGAAACCTGAACCGTTAGGCAGCACCTCATCACTTGCGATATGGCAGCCGTTCGTTCTCTCGCCCGCCATGAATGGCGCGCCTACCGAGACATCCGGTTGAGCGCTCTGGTCGACAGTCCAGATGCGTTTGCTTCCGTGCTGGAGCGTGAGCAGGTCCGCTCCGACCAAGAGTGGTCGCAGCGCGTGGCAGCGGGAGTTGCTTCAGAGGCGGACCTCCCGCTCGTCATCGAAGATGAAGGGGGTTTGGCAGGCTTAGCCTGGGGAAAGTTCGACTTCGAGAATCCCGACACGGTGTGGGTCCTTCAGATGTGGGTCGCACCCGCTCGGCGCGGTCGGGGCTACGGCCAAGAACTGCTTAGCGCCATCATCGACTGGGCTCGAGAAAGCGGAGTCCGCCGCGTTACACTCCGAGTCGCGCTCGACAACGTCCCTGCTCGAGCACTCTATGAAAGTGCTGGGTTCGAGGGGACGGGTGATGTGAAACCTCTGAGACCGGGCGCGGATCTGATGCAGGAACTGATGCAGCTCACGCTTGATCGCGGTGGTGCTGCCTAACAAAGGTTTGCTGCTGCCACCTCGGTCAGCGTACGTGGTCCGGATCGCTCGGCTTGCACCTCGCGACGCGGTGCGACCATGTTGCTCGTGCAGCAGAAACCCGAGTCGTTAGAAGGACCACTACCTACGCGGTCGTTTCTTGGTCCGCGTTCGAATCCACTCGGCGAGGTCTTCTTCGGTGAGTTTCCCCGAAGCGAGAGAGAGCATCGTCGCGACGACGTCTTCATTCGTCGCCTCGAAGTCCAGCCCGTTGAGTCCCAGGAACGTGACCGCAGTCACAAACGCAACTCGCTTGTTGCCGTCCCGGAACGGGTGGTTCGACGAAATCCCAAAGGCGTAGTCCGCAGCGAGGCGCGCCAGGTCCGCGTCCGGTTCGTACGTCCACCTTTGCTGGGCTCTGGCAAGCGCCGACTCGAGTCCGTTCTCATCACGAACCCCGATCAGGCCTCCATGCTCTCGAACCTGATCGACGTGGATCGCTTCAACGACGAGTCGCGGAACCCAGCGGGGCCCCTTTCGACTCACTTCGCCAATTCCCTCAGCGCGTTCCTGTACTTCTTCTGGACCTCAGCAGCGATGGCGAGTCCTTCTTCTACATCCGGATCGTAGGGGCTCAGAAGAATCCCATGCGCCGTCTCAACGGCGTGCACCTCGTCCCCGGCCTCGAGGTGGAAGCGGTCCGCGAGGTCCCGGGGCAACGTCGCCCCAACGGATCCGCCCATCTTTCTGAGCTTCACATTTCTGACCATGTCGCCTCCTGGTAGCACTACTATGCTACTGTCCGCTGGTCCTTCTAACAAGGGTTTGCTGCTGACACTTCGGTCAGGGTACGTGGCCCGCACGGTTCGGCTTGCACCTCACCGCGCGGTGCGACCATGTTGCTCGTGCAGCAGAAACCCGAGTCGTTAGACATCACACGAGCATTTGTGGACATCTTCCAGGACCGTCTTCGTTTCAACTCCGTCGTGGTTCTGGAATCACTTCCGCCCGGTGACCTGAAGACGGGTACCGAGCTCTACGAGCAGGTACTTGTTCCCGCGGCTGCGGCCCAGCCGTACCCCTTTCCGGTTCGGCTTGAATCCGTCCCTGATGCTGCATCGTTCCATCGTACGCTCGGGCACATCGAAGATAGAGCCCGCCGCTTCAATCACTGGCCGATTCTCCATCTCGAAGCCCATGGCTGTGACGGCGTCGGCCTCGTCCTGGCCGACTCCAGCGTTGTCCCGTGGCAGGACGTTCTCGAGCACCTCATCCGCATCAATCGGGCAACGCGCTTCAACCTCCTCGTGACCGTTTCCGCTTGCTTTGGCGCAGACGTCATCAGCCTTATGTATCCATCACGCCCCGCCCCGTTCTGGGCCGCGATTGGTCCGCCGGTACCAGTGACCGCGCACGTACTCCTGGAGGCGTTCAAGGCCTTCTACAGCGCTCAGCTTGGCGAACGCGGAGGCGTAGAAGGAATTCGTGCAATGCGGGCCGTGAGCCCCGCCCTCCGTTTCTACCCGGCAGAACTCCTCTTTCGCATCATCTTCTTTCGGTACATCGAGAAGCATTGTACCGGTGTGACTCTGGACGAACGCGTGGACGATGTGTTCGAAGCCATTGTCGCGGCGCACCCGGACGCGCTAGAACGCGAGCCGGAGGTCCGGGCTTGGCTCCGATCCTCGGTCTTCGATCACGCCATTCACTTCGAGCGCGCCAAGGCCGAGTGCTTCATGTTCGAAGACATTCCCGAGAATCGGGAGCGTGTCCTCTGCACGTTTGCCGATGGTCCACCGCCGGTGGGAATGTGATGTCTAACAAAGGTTTGCTGCTGACACTTCGGTCAGCTTAGACGCGAGAGGCGTTCGCCTTGCAGCTCACGCCTCTCGGTTCGCATCTTTGCTCGTGCAGCAGAAACCCAAGTCGTTAGACCGCTCTCATGTTTACTCGCCGGGCACGCATTGCTGTCATGACCGTTGCGGCAGCGCTCGGCACGTGGCGTTGGTGGACAGGAGACCCGACCGGAGCCTGGTTCTTGGTCGCCGCTGCGCTTCTCGCCTACGGGCACTTCCGCTACGGCACGGTTTGGCTCGCCTTTCGCGCACTTCGCAAAGGCGACGTTGATAGAGCCGGTTCGTTCCTTAATCAGGTCGCCCGTCCAGGAATGCTGTCCCCTGAGTCTCGCGCCTACTACTTCATGGTGTTTGGTCTGGTGGCCGCGAGTCGCGGACAACTCGGCGAGGCTGAATCCGCCCTGCGCAAAGCCCTCGCTCTTCCCTTGCGGACCGAAAATGATCGAGCCCTGGTGGAAGTCGCCCTCGCCGAACTTCTAGTGACGTCCACGAGCCCCAACGAGGCGCGAGAGCTCCTGGCTCTAGCTGCGGGTCGTGCGACAAAGCCAGTCGTCTCCAAGGAAGTAGAGCGCGTCACGGCGCTTCTGGGCACATGACTCCGCGCACGACCAGAGCGCTTCGCCTAGCCACCAACGCTGGCGGCGCAGCCGCCCTTCTCGGCTTCTTTATTGCCGTGGTGACCCCGACCGATGGTGGCTCGAGAGTCTTGCAGGTGCTCGCAGTTCCGGCTTTCTCCTTCGCGCTATTTTTCTCGATCGTATTTCCGCTTGCTTACGCCTTCCCGCCAACCACCGACGATCTAAAGCTCGGGCAGCGGTTCCCTGGCGCACGTAAGGTTGTCTGGCCGGTCATGGCCGTCCTCACGGCGTTGGTCGTTTGGCTCGTCATTTCCCGCCCGTGAGTCGCTGAGCGGTAACCCTGATGGGTGACACTTAGTCACCCCTGATGGGTGACAGTCTGTGGGTAAGCTGCAGAGGGATTGAGAGAGTTCTCCTAGC
>JBEBGB010000594.1:0-3471 GCA_040081675.1 Vicinamibacterales bacterium | reverse complement strand
GTTACCATCGTCGGGATACACACTGATGCCGACGCTGACGGTGACGTGCAGCTCGAGGCCCGCAATGTGGTGCGGGTGGGCCAAGGCCTTGATGATGGTCTGCGCGCCCTTCGCCGCTTGTTCCACATGCTCGAGTTCCGAGAGCACGACGACGAATTCATCTCCGCCTTGCCGGCTGACCGTGTCGGAGCTTCGCACGCACATGGACAGCGTGCGTGCCACGCTTCGAAGCAACTCGTCACCAAGCAGGTGTCCCAGCGAATCGTTGACGTGCTTGAATCGATCGATATCCAGGAACAACACCGCGAGCCGTCGTCCGTGCCGGTGTGCCAGCGACAACGCCCGGGCCAGGCGATCGCCGAGCAGGAGGCGATTCGGGAGCCCGGTCATCACGTCGTGGCTTGCCAGGTACGACACTCGGGCTGCCGTGGCGCGCGAGGCACTGACGTCGCGAAGGACGAGCGTCGTACCAGTCGTCTGGCCCCGTCGGTCGCGGACCGGAGCGGCGACGCGTTCAACCGTCGATTCCGATCCGTCGCGACGGATCAGCACGTACGTCGACACCAGATGCGCACGGCCCGAGGGTGTCGCATCCGGTGCCGGGAACATGGCGGGCTCATGGGTGTCGCCTTCAACGAGTTGCATGACCTTGTCAATTGGCTGGCCTGCTGCCTCGGCACGCGACCACCCGGTCATCGTTTCCGCAATCCTGTTCAGATAGACGACTCGTCCAGACAGGTCGGTATTAATCACCGCGTCGCCGATGGAATCGAGCGCGACCCGTGCATCGTCCCGTTCGACAAGGAATGCCTCTTCGGACGACTTCCGTTCGATGGCGTGACGAACGGTGCGAGGAAGCCAGTAGCTGTCGAGACGACGCAGGACGAGATACTGGTGCGCGCCGGAGGCTATTACTTGTGTGGCAACCTCATCGCTCTCGTCGAGTCCGAGCACCAGGATGGGGATCGCGGGAGCCGCGAGGTGGAGCTGAGCAAGCCCGTCGATACCGACGCCCTCTGGAGAACTGAGACTCAGTAATAGCGCCCCGATTCGGCGGGCGCCGAGCTGTTGCAGACCCTCGGACAGTGTTTCGGCCCACTCGAGTTCGAACAGGTCACTCGACGACCCGAGCAGCGCGTCTCTGACAGCCCTGGCCTCAGCAGCACTGCCGCCGATGTGCAAAACACGAGAAGAGACATCCATCGTTGCCTATATCCGTGCACTTATAAGACAACAGTTGACCTGCCGCTAGCTGTTCAATATTGCACGCTATTGTCCAGGCGGCCCCACTATCATGCTTGCCGATGCATTGAGGTCGTTGAAACCCTGACGCGGGCTATCTGTAACGCAGGTTGGCAGGCGTCGCCGAGGAGTGCTTTCACTGATGCCGCAACGCAGCTCGCCTGTTGTGCCGCGCGTCGTCGCTCTGTTCAATGCCAGCGACGACACCGTGGAAATGGTCCGGGCGATGCTTGACGCGTCAGGGCATCACTGTCTTGTCGGGTGTCACATGTCCGATTTGAAGAAGGGGCGCATCGACTTCGACCGCTATTTGAGTCAGCACAAGCCGAGCGTGCTGATCTTCGACATTTCTCCGCCGTATCGTGAGAACTGGCTGTTCTTCAAGGCACTGCTCGACAACCGCGGTGTGGATGGTCTCGGCGTCGTCCTGACGACGACCAACAAGGCGAGGCTTGACGAAGCGGTCGGGGCCGACACCGAGGCGCTGGAGATCGTCGGCAAGCCGTACGACCTCAACCAAATCAACGCAGCGATTGGTGCCGCCATGGCGCAGGTTGAAGGACGCGCGCGCCTGGCGCAAACCGCGCCCAGTGAAGCCATAATGACCGCAAGGAGTGACCATGGGAGACAAGGGCGGCAAGAAAGACAAGGACAAAAGCAACAAGCAGCAGTCGAAGAAGCAGGAACAGGAGGCGAGGGATAAGCAGGCCAAGGCCCGGACACAGGCCAGCACCAAAGGCGCCAAGTAGCACGGACGCTGCGAGGGGCGGTGACTGACGCCGTCGTGCGGCCGGGGCCCGCGCGCCAGTACTGTTGTGTCGACCGGTAGGCCGGGCCAGCGACGACGTCAGACGAAACTGGAAACCGGTCTAGCCGACGACTGGCGGCTTCTCTTTGGCCGCGATGTGAAACAGCGAATAGGTTCGCTGCACCTTGGCTTCGAGCGCGGCACGCCCGGAGGCTGGCGCCGCCGCAATTCGCGCGCGCAATTTATTGCGCTTCTTGATCCGATGTTGACGCAGATGCAGGTCGGTGGGGGTGTGGCTCGCACTCATGATCATGTCCTCCAGTCGAGCGTATCTCCCCAGCTTCCCATCCGCTGTTCACAAGTGAACAGCGCTGACGTCCAACGATTCATGTTCTCTTCGGCTCCTGGTGTCTGTCGCATCTTGTTCTAAGCGCGTGAGGACTCTTATGGTGAAGGTCGTGTCCAGTCGTCCTCGGCCCCGCGCGCTCCGGGAGTTCCGCCCGTTCTGCCGCTCATCCGCGGCGACGCTCCTGTTCGCCGTCGCTCTGCTCACGCAGGCGGCGCGGGCTTCGGCCGACGACATCGTCGTCATGACCTCGGGCGCCTTCACGGCCGCGTACCTGGAGCTCTCCGAGCAGTTCTCTCGTGCCACAGGGCACCGCTTCATCACCGCCACCACGACGATGGGGGTGGGTCGTGAGTCGATTCCGAACCGGCTCGCGGCTGAAGAACCCGCGGACCTCGTGATAGTTTCGGCGCCGGACCTGGAGTCGCTGATCGGTCAGGGTCGCATCGTCCCGGGCAGCCGAATGGATCTGGCAAAGTCGAGCATTGCGCTGGCGGTTAGGACCGGAGCGGCGGTACCTGACATCAGTTCGGTCGACGCACTCAAGACGGCGCTTCTGAGCGCGAAGTCCGTCGCGTACTCCGCGAGCGTGAGCGGCGACTATCTGGTGTCAAACCTGTTTCCACGTCTCGGTATCGCGGAACAGATGAAGACGAAGGGGAAGCGGATTGAGCGTGAGCGCGTAGGGGCCGTCATCGCGCGAGGCGAGGCGGAGATGGGGTTCCAGCAGGTGAGCGAACTGCGGCCTGTTCCAGGCATCCAAATCGTCGGTCTCTTGCCGCCTGAGGTCCAGTTGGTCACCGTGTTCGCCGCAGGAATTGCCGCTCATTCGACGCGACCCGATGTCGTACGCGAGTTCCTCGCGTTCGTGGTGACACCAGCTGCGCAGGCGGTGATTGTGAAGACGGGGTTGCAGCAGCTCGACGGTCGATAGACATGCCGAGCGATACAGCCCGCGACTGATCAATCCCTTCGAGAATCCCGACAGACATCACCCGGCGTGACTGGGCTTGCGTCCAGCGCCATGCTGACTCTGCCCTCGGAGCGTCATTCGGGCGTTGTCATGCGGGCGCGGTCGCGTTAGATTGCGTGGCTCAGGGAGTTACAAGATGAACCGACCGAGAGTGCTCGACAC
>JBEBGB010000091.1:0-12988 GCA_040081675.1 Vicinamibacterales bacterium | reverse complement strand
CGTGCCCGTGCCCAGCATCGTGACTTTCAGATCCACGAGAGCAAGCATATTACGGTGATAGGATGAGCCGCATAGGATGACCTGCCCTCGCTGCAGCGCGGAGGTGCCAGCCTCTGCGAATTTCTGCCCCGCCTGTGCGGCTCCTGTCAGTGAAGCGGGAGCCACGATCCTCGCCTCGCGATACGGCGTCGATCCGACCATGACGCTCGGCCCGACGCAGGCCACCAACCCTGCGACGCCGGATTCCACGCAGGCCTTCGACAGGGAAACAACCCTCGGTCCGACGTCACCTTTCGACTCGGCGACCCTCATGGCGCCGACGCAGGCGTTCGATCCCGAGAAGACGCTGGCCTCGCCGCCACGAAGCAGTGCCACGCCACCGCCGTACGACCGAGGTCGCGGCGGCAGGACTGCCGCTCGCAGGAGTGCGCCCGGAGCCTCGTCGCACGAGTCGGGCCCGCTCGCCGTGGGCCAGACATTCGGCACGCGCTATCACATCATCAAGGTGCTCGGCGTGGGCGGGATGGGCGCCGTGTACCAGGCGTGGGACGCCGAACTCGGCGAGGCCGTGGCCATCAAGGTCATTCGCCCAGAGGCGATCGAGGATCCGTCGGCAGCGCTGGACCTCGAGAAGCGTTTCAAGCGCGAACTGCTGCTGGCCAGACAGGTCACCCACAAGAACGTGGTACGCATCCACGATCTCGGCGAGATCGAGGGCATCAAGTTCATCACGATGACCTACGTCGACGGCCTTGATCTCGCGACGCTGCTCAGAGCCAGGGGCACGCTCGACGTCGAACGTGCGCTCCAGATCACGCGGTCGATTGTGGACGGCCTGCTCGCCGCGCACGCGGCCGGTATCGTGCACCGCGACCTGAAGCCGGCCAACATCATGATCCGCGGCGACGGCGAAGCCTTGATCATGGACTTCGGCATCGCGCGGTCCACGGGCGGACCGTCCGAGGCGGCAGCGGCATCGGTTGCAGAATTGCCGGACAACCTCAGATACACGGCCACGCTGTACACCGAAGAAACCATGTCCGGCTCCATTGTCGGCACTGTGCCGTACATGGCGCCAGAGCAGGCGCGCGGCGAAGAGGTCGACCAACGCACCGACCTCTATGCGCTCGGACTGATCGTGTACGACATGCTCGCCGGGCAGCATCGAGCCAAGCACGCAGAGAGCGCCATCCAGGAACTGCGGAACAGGATGGAGCGGCCGCCGGCACCCATCAGGAGCATCGTGCCCACGGTTCCAGAACCCCTCGACGCGCTGATCTCGCAGTGCATCGAGACCGACCGCGACAAGCGGTTCGCCACCACCGAGGCGTTGGCCCAGGCGCTCGCCCGGATCAACGACCACGGAGAGTTGCGGCCCATCCGCCGCGTCGTAGGGCTGCCACTCATGGCCGGCGTGGTCGTGCTGCTGCTCGCGGTGTCTGCGGGTATCTGGTGGTACCAGCGCCAGTTCATCCCGCCTGCCGCACACGACCCGGTGTCGGTCATCATCGCGGATCTTCAGAACAACACGAATGATGCGACCTTCGATCGCACGCTCGAGCCGATGATCAAGCGCGCCCTCGAAGGCGCCGGGTTCATCACCGCGTACGATCGCAGTGGCATTCGTGGTCTCGGTGCCAAGCCGCGCGAGCAGCTCGACGAAGCGGGTGCACACGAACTCGCCGTCCAGCAAGGTCTGGGCGTCGTCCTCTCGGGATCGATCGAGAGTCAGGGCGCCGGCTACAGAATCGCGCTCAAGGCCACGCAGCCGATCGCCGGCACGCAGATCTTCAGTCAAGAGGCTCGCGCTGCAAGCAAGGACAAAGTGCTCGACGTGACGACGCGGCTCGTGACGCGGGTCCGCAGCGCGCTTGGCGACGATGCGTCGGAGTCGTCGCAGCAGTTTGCAATGGCGTCGCTCTCGGCCACCTCGCTCGACGTCGTCCGGCTGTATGCGCAAACCATGGCCGCGCAGTCCGCCAACAGGTTCGACGAGGCTCTGCAGAGTGCCTCGAAGGCGGTGGAACTGGATCCGCAATTCGGCATGGGCTATCTGCTGCAGGCCGTCGCCTCGAAGAATATGGGTCGGCTCGAGGACAACCAGAAGTACCTCACCCAGGCGCTCAGTCATCTCGACGGCATGACCGAGCGTGAACGGTTCCAGACGCGCGGCTATGCGTATTGGTCAACGGGCGACTACGTCCAGTGCGTGAAGGAATTCAGCGATCTCATCGCGAAGTACCCGAGCGACATCGCGGGTCGCAACCAGCTGGCTCTGTGCCTGTCCAATCAACGCCAGATGCGACGGGCGATGGACGAGATCAGGCAAGTCGTCAAGATCCTGCCGAGTCATCCGCTCTTCCGAGACAATCTGGCGCTCTACTCGAATTACGCAAGCGACTTTCAGGACGCGGAACAAGAGGCACGCGCCGTCACGGGGCCGGACGCCTATGCGTCGCTGGCGCTGGCGTTTGCGCAGACCGGCCAAGGTCAGCTTGCAGATGCCGGGAACACGTACCAGGGGCTCAAGGCGCTCGGCGCGCTCGGTGCGGCCTTTGCGGCGTCTGGATTGGGCGATCTCGCCGCGGTTGAAGGCCGTTACTCGGACGCCGTGCAGATCCTGCGTCAAGGTGCGGCGGCTGACGTGGCCGCCAAGAATGCGGACTCGGCGGCCGCAAAATTCGCCGCCGTCGCATACGCAGAGCTGTCGCGCGGACGCATGCGGCAGGCCGTCGACGCTGCTAACGAAGCGCTGCGCGCCAGCACCGCCGTCAAGATCAAATTCCTCGCCGCGAGGACGTTCATCGAAGCCGGCGACGCAATAAAGGCCACGCCACTGATCGATGAGCTGTCCAAAGAGCTCTACGCCGAGCCGCGCGCATACGCGAAGCAGCTCCAAGGTCTGACGACACTGAAGAACGGCGATGCCGGCCAGGCGATGTCGACCCTTCGTGATGCCAACGACTTGTTCAGCACGTGGATCGGCTCGTTCGATCTGGGTCGGGCGTCGCTGGCGGCCGGCGCGTTCACGCAGGCCGATTCGGCGTTCGATGTCTGCCTCAACGCGCGACGCGGCGAAGCGTTGGCCTTGTTCGTGGATGAAGAACCCACCTACGCGTACTTGCCTCAGGCCTACTACTACCAGGGGCTGGTGCGCGAAGGGCTGAAGAGCGCTGGCGCGGTCGATTCGTTTCGGCAGTACCTCGCGATCCGCGGCGCATCCACGGAAGACCCGCTCGTGCCCCTGGCTCGACGTCGCACGGCGTCCGCAGACGGCGTTGGCATCGGCAAGCAGGCCTTACCCGGGCGTTAGCGTCAAAACCGACACATTTGTCCGTAAATGCATCGTTCGATGCTGCTGCCGACACCGAAAGCGTTCATTCTTGTCGCTCTTCAATCCTTTGTTCCAGTACGTCTGTGTCGTTTCTTTTTCCATTGTTATCATTGCTTCACCATTCCGGTGTACCGCAGCGAGAGCTGTATTCGGCGACGAAAGGGATTCCATGGTGACTCGTTGGGGATGGGCTCGAATGCCCCTGCTGCTCAGTGTCGTTGGCGTCGTGGCGGGTCAATCGACGGGCCGCGCCGACAGCGGACCGATCGTGACAGACCCGCTGCCCTACTCGCTGAGTTACACCATCACGGGCAACTACGCGGTGTCGAGCGTCGATTTCCAGCCAAAGTCCAATTCGACCGGCTTCCAGACCGAGACCCTGCGGATGCAAGGCGTCCCGGCCGGGGCGAACATCGTGGCGGCGTGGCTCTACTGGGAAACCGCGTGGCAGCGAGCCCCGCAAGTGGTCGGCGCGAAATTCCGCGGGAAGAACATCACCCTGGTACGCGGCGTGGACCTTCCCCGAACGCAGGCCAACGCGAGTTGCTGGAACAACTGGTCGACCATCACCGAGATGCGTGCCGACGTGCTGCCGCTGCTCGCGCTCGAGCTCGATACCAACGGCAATCCCACCGGCAGGCGGCTCGTGAACGATGCGGAGCTCACCGCAGCGGGCGAAGCCCTGAACACCGTCACGCTTCCCGACCAGGGGAGGGAAGACGACTCGCCCGAGAGTGCCGGTGCCACGCTGATCGTGGTGTATCAGGATCCGTCGCCGTCGGCGGCACTGCGCCGGGTCGTCGTGTTCGACGGCGGCCACATGCTCGCGCGCGGAGCGACGACCAACGAACGCGTGCGTGGCTTCTACCAGGCACTGCATACGTCGGCTGGACGATCGCAGATGACGCACATCCTGGCGTCGACAGACTACGACAGACTGCAGACCGCTCGCCCGACCGTATCATTCAACGGCGCGGTGATTCCGAATAGCACCATTGACTTCGGTCACACCGACAATGACCATCGCGCGTGGCTGGCGCAGACGCTCGATGTCTCGCCGCAGATGGCCAATGTCACTGCGGCCGGAGAGACGGGTGAGCAGTTCACCGCGTCGATCACCCGCCCGTACGGCGATGAGAAGTCCTGCCTGACGGAAGTCGCCACGATTTTCAGCACGACAGTGAAGGACTCGGACACCGATGGCCTGCTCGACATCGTCGAAGACCCATCTCCCTTCGGTGTGACGAAATTGCGCGACCCGAACGGACAGATCCTGCCGCAGTTGCAGTTGATGGGTGCGCGACTGGGCCAGAAGGATCTCTTCGTCGAAGTCACGGCGATGAAGACCGACACTCCGACGACCTACGGCTCGGCAAATGCGCCCTTCAATTCGGACAAGGGACAGATCAGCGTCGTCAACGCACCTCACAATCACATGCCCAATCCGAGCGTGCTGCAGATGGCTGGCGACGCCCTGGGCCGGGCAGGGATACGCGCGCACTTCGACGTCGGCCCTCCCTCGGTGTACCGCAATGCGTCAGATGCGAAGTCGATCGTTGCCGATGCATACCTCATCGGAACCGGAATCGGCGATGGCGACAGCGGAGACTCGACGCTTGCCCGGGGCGGGGAATCGTTTCTCGAGCGACGCTGCGACCCGGCGATCGAACCTTGGTGTCAGTTTCCCGATTTTCCCGGCACGGTCGACTGGAAGCTCCAGTACCAGCAGCTGCGCGACGCCTGGGTCAGAGATGACGGAGGAGAACTGGACCAGGCGGGCCTGGTGAACTGCGCGACGCGTGCGGGCAGTGTCGCGCCGTGCCGCCGCCGGTTCGATGCGAACCGGAATCACATCTTCCGCACCGTGCTTTTCTCACACGCTCGCGGGATGTCGCGCTCGCCCTTCCCGTGCGTGCCAAACGGCGTGGCGTCTCCAACGACTGCGCAACTGACAGCGGCATCCGTGCTGAACTCGACCGGCAACTGCGCGTCTGGCACGAGCCGCAATCCGCAGTTCCACGTGCCCCAGCGCTCGTCCGGAGTCTCCGACCTTCCAGGTCAAAGTGCGATGGTCTCGCTCGGACTCTCGAAGGATGGTCTGGGCACCGAATTCTTCCAGGCCTCGACGTTTCTGCACGAGATCGGCCATCTCCTCGACCTCTGGCACGGCGGCGGCAAGCCCGTGTTCACGCCCGTCCAGCAGAGCGCCAAGCGGCGCATACAGGTGTACATTCCGCCCAATTGCGGCACCGTGCAGAGCAGCATGAGCTATCTGTACCAACTGCAGGGCCTCGTCGACAGCAGCGGCACGCCGCGCATCGACTTTTCGGGAACAACCCTCGGCGTCCAACCCAACGGCGTCACCAACGAGGCAAGCCTCGATGATGGCTTCCTCTACGGCAGCCCGCGGTACCGCACGGCGTTCTACGCGCCGCTCGCGCCGGGTTCACGCGCTGCCATTCTCGGGGCGCCCGCCGCCGCGAAGCACTGCGATGGATCGCCCCTGCTCCTGCAGTTGAATGCAGCTGGCACCCCAGTGCTCGGACCAAACGGACAGCCGATCTATCTCGAGACGCCGATGGCCCGACTGGAAACCGACACCGTTCCAGACGCTGGCTTCCCGATTGACTGGGCAGGCGACGGATCGGTCACAGAGACTGGGCGTCCACAGGACATCAACTTCGACGGCGTCCTCACGACCGCGCTGAAGGGCGCGAACGATCTCGCCAATCTTCAGGTGAATCAGATTGGCGCGGGTCAGAACGCGGCGGGCGTGTCGTCCGGAATCGCTTACGCGGGTGGTATCGCCTATGGCGGCGGCATCGCCTACGGGGGAGGAGCCGCAGCGGATGGCCTGCCCTACGCCGGCGGCATCGCCTATGGCGGCGGTATCGCCTACGGCGGCGGGATTCCCTACGCGGGCGGCATTGCCTACGGTGGCGGCATCGCCTACGGCGGCGGTATCGCGTATGGCGGTGGTATCGCCTACGGCGGCGGCCTGCCCTACGCCGGCGGGATTGCGTACGGAGGCGGCATTGCGTACGGCGGTGGCATCGCCTACGGTGGCGGCCTGCCCTACGCCGGCGGCAGCGCACTTGCTGACGGCATCGCCTACGCCGGCGGTATCGCCTACGGTGGCGGCCTGCCGTATGCCGGCGGAATTGCTTATGGCGGCGGCATCGCGTATGGCGGCGGCACGTATGTTGACGGTGCGGGCGCAGTGGCGTACGTGAGCGGCTCGCACTTCTCGCAAATTGGAGGCGCCGAACTCGATCAGGACTTGATCGCAGCGCTGGGCCACGCAGCACCGAACAACATGAAGGGGTGTGTGCTTGGTGGAACTCAAGTGAGTGCGTGCCCGCCCGGCTATCCGACCGCGCCGTTGCACCGCAATCGACTCGACTGGACGCCGTCGAACGAAGACAGCCCAGATTCCACGCTCGTCTCGCGCGTCTTCGGCAGCGTCATCACGCCGACCAGCGTGAAGGTGAACGTTCCACTGCCGGTGGGCGGCAACCCCGCGGCGATCAACCGCGTCGACACTGAAGAACTGCCCGACGGGAGAGTCTTCACCTATTGGTCGCAGTCAGTCTTCGACACGCAGCCAAGCATGGCGTCCATTGAGGCAAAGGTCACCGCGCAGAACGATCCGCCCGTGGCGACAGCCAACAGCTACACCGTCGCCGGCGGCGTGCTGCAGGGCAACCTGTTTGAAGACGGCACGCCGGACGCGGACGCGGACATGGGTCCAAGCGGCAAGTCGAAGTGGTCGGTCGTCATCGTCAACGCGAGCGGTACGCCGGTCGCCGCGCCGGCAGGCCTCACGCTCGACACCCTTCCAGGCCACAACGGTGCATTCAGCTACAACGCGTCCGGCGGCTCGGTGAGCTTCTACTACAAGGTCAATACGGGCACGTGGACCGACGGCGTCACCACGGTCGCGATGAGCGCCGACTCGAACGTGGCTGCGGTGACCATCACCGTCAACCCGCCCGGCTGCGCAGCGCCCGTCACGCTCGCAAGTTTCGGTTCAGTGCCGTTGTGCCTCAACGGAAACACTGCTCAGAACGTGAATGCGTTGCGCCTCGTGCCGGCTGCCGAAAGCCAGGCGGGCACCGCCTTCACTTCGACGCGGGTCGACATCACCAACTTCGCAACCAGCTTCACGTTCCGGATGACCGGCGGCGGCGGAGGGAGTGACGGTTCGCAAGTCGGCGCCGACGGCCTCACGTTCACCATTCAGTCGGTAGGGGCAACTCAGGTCGGTGGAGGTGGCGGAGGAATCGGCTACCTGGATATCCCGAGCAGTGTCGGCGTGGAGTTCGACACCTGGAACAACGGCGCACCAACCGATGCTGACTCGAATCACCTTGGCCTCGATGTGGGCGGCCTTCTAGGCGCTAGTGCTGATACGGTGCCGGTGGCGCAGCAGTTCGATGACGGGAACGTGTGGACCGCGTGGATCAATTACAACGGCATCACGCTCGATGTCTACATCAGTCCGACCGGTGCGCAACCCGTTTCGCCAACCCTGTCGCGGACAATCGACATTCCGGCTGTGGTCGGTGGCTCGACCGCGTTTGTCGGATTTACGGCTGCCACGGGCGCCGCGTTCGAGAACACCGAGATCCTGAGCTGGAGCTACGCAATTCCCCAGTGAGTCTGCCCATCGTGGGTGGCTGTCGGCGCCGTTGGGCGGACAGCCACCCGCCGGGGCGCGGATGACTACCGTCGAACGAATTTCAGCACGTTGCGGTCGCCGATGGACGCGCCCCAGATGACACCAGACTTGTCCACCGTGATGCCCTCGGGAAAGCTGGCACCACCTTTCGGAGCCGGATCGGGAATGAAGGCTGTGACGACACCGTCCTTGACGCTGCCAATGCGGATGCCGCGATGGTACCCAGGGTTGTGGCCATACTGCCCTGGCGCGGTCCGCGACTCGGAGTCGGCGACATAGAGGACATCGTTGAGAATGCGAACGCCGCTCGGACGTCCGAACTGCCGCCAGTCCGCGATGAACTCTCCACGGGGCGACAGGATCTGGATGCGGTTGTTCGTGCGGTCGCCGACAAAGATTCGTCCTGCCGAATCAAGCGCGATCGAGTGCGGATTGTCGAATTCTCCGGGTCCGGTGCCTGGCCTGCCCCACGCCTCGATGAACTTGCCTTCCCTGGTGAGGTGCACAATCCGGCGGTTCGACTGCGGAGCGATGTGGCCATCAGCGACATAGAGGTCACCATTCGGAGCAATGGCGATGTCGGACGGCTCGTTGAATAGATCGGGAGTTGTCCCGCGGACTCCTGGCTTGCCGAGCTCCAGGAGAATCCGTCCGTCTGGCGAGTACTTGAAGATCTGACTTCCCTTCTTACCCTCGACCACGCCCGCATCGACAATCCACAGGTTGCCGTCGCGGTCGAACTCGATGGCGTGCGGGAAGACGAACTTTCCAGCGCCGAAGCTCCGAAGCAACTTCCCCGAGGGATCGAACTGCAGGATCGGGTCGACCGTCGACTCCGCGCAGGAGTTGACCCCGCATCGCTCGAAGACCCAGATATTTCCCCTGGCGTCGACGTTGATCGCGTTCGTCGATCCCATCTTCCGCCCCGCCGGCATCGTCACGAAATCCGCGATGGTTCGGTATGGATTGGGCAGATTCGGGAGTTCGAGATTTTGCTGAGCGGGCGCGGCCGTTGGAGTCTGGCCGAGCGCTGTCGTCGCGGTTCCTCGACCCGCAGCGACCGACAGATAGATGACGATGGCGAAAAGGCTTCGCTTCATTGGGGGCGTCCTCGGAATCTGAACAACCGGTCGATCGTGACGACGAATACGCGATTTTCAGCGTCCGGGACGACCCTGCTGCGCACTCGGTCGGATTGTTGCCACACACTCAGTTGGCAAAGGTTCACAAAGCGTAGTGACTACACTTTGTGATGTCAATCGCTTCGGTGTATCTGAAATTCGATATCATCGAGGCATGCCGACGGACTATCGACAGCAGTGCCCCATGGCGCTCTCACTCGAGATCCTGGGCGAACGCTGGACACTGTTGATCGTTCGCGACCTGCTCATTGGGCCGCGCAGGTTTCAGGACCTGAGCGACTCACTCGGGGCCGCTCCGGGTCTGTTGTCGCGGCGACTCAAGTTGCTCGAGGAGCGGGGAGTGGTCACGAGGCGGATGTACACGGATCATCCGCCCCGCGCAGAGTACTCGCTCACGGAAGCCGGTACGGAATTGCGCACCGTGGTCCGCTCGTTGACCATCTGGGGGTCGAAGCACCTGCCAGGCGAGCGCGTGCTGGTGCACAGCCGCTGCGACCATCCAATCGAGATGGCGTACCGATGTGCTCACTGCGACGAGACGGTCGGCCTGTCTGACATCGCCTATCGCACAGAGGCGCCGATTAAGAGGCGGAGGCCCGCCAGGCCCATAGCCACTGCCTCGACTTCGGTGTCGGCCCGTTCGCGCCCGCAGGCGGCCAGCGCTCGAAAAACGATATCGAATCGATAGTCGACGGGGTGTGATGAAATGGTGCGGTGTCGCAGAAAAGCCTGGCAGATTCCCCCACCGCGGACGCCGCACGTGAGTTCGTCCGACTGATCGAAATCATGGCCGCACTTCGCGCTCCAGACGGATGCCCCTGGGATCGTGAACAAACCATCGACACCTTGAAGAAGTACGTGCTCGAAGAGACGTACGAGTTGCTCCACGCCATCGACGCGCACGACCACGACGCCCTGCGGGAAGAGCTCGGAGACTTTCTGTTCGAGGCGGTCTTTGTCGCGCAACTCGAACAGGAGGCTGGCCACTTCACCATCGCCGATTCGGTCAAGGCTGTCGCGGACAAGCTGGTTCGTCGGCATCCCCACGTGTTTGCCAGGGCGGTCGACGAAGCGCCGCTCGAAACCGCCAATCAGGTCCGCGTCCGCTGGGAGGAAGTGAAGGCGCAAGAGCGCGGCGGCCAGCCGAAACCACAGACACTGCTGAGCGGCATTCCGGCGGCGCTGCCTGCACTGCTGCGCGCGTATCAGATCGGCGCACGCGCGTACTCGGTCGGCTTTGACTGGGACAAGCCAGCCGACGTCATCGAGAAGATCCGAGAGGAAGTCGAAGAGGTCGCGGAAGTCGTGGCTTCGAACGCACCGCTCGATCAGGACCGCGCCGAGGAAGAGATGGGCGACCTGCTCTTCTCCATGGCGCACCTGTCGCGCAGGCTTGGCATCGAGCCCGAGGCGGCGTTACGCAAGGCGAACGACAAGTTCACACGGCGCTTCACCGCCATGGAGTCGCGCATCGCCGCACGCAGCCGCACGATGACGGAGATGTCTCTCGACGAACTCGAGGCGGAGTGGCAGATCAGCAAGGCCCAGGAGTAGAGGCGGTGCGTGCCATCGTCTGACTTGTCGTGCCTGCCCTGCCCGCCTTGCCCGCCTCGCGTTCGGTGCCTGCCCCTTCCTGGCCGTCCAGACCGTCCAGACCGTCCAGACCGTCATGATCAGAACTCAATAAGCAGACCAGCCGAGGGCACAAACGGCAACACTGATTCGAAGAGTCCAGTGGCTTCGAAGGTGCGCCGGTTGATACTTGGCGGCAGCACCCGCAGGTTGTCGCGGGCCAACGCATTCAGCAGCTCGACGTGCAACGTCAGGCGACCGCGACGCCTTGGAAACACCCGGTTCGCGCGTATGTCGAGACGCGAGTACTGCGGAATGCGCAGGGTGTTGCGCTCGTCGGCGAGGAAATTCTGTCCACCGCGTTCGGTGAAGTAGCCCACCGCCGGCGTGTTGCTGCCGGCCCTGAACTGCGCGCTCACACTTGTTCGGTCGCTCACGCGCAACGTGCCGAAGGCGTTGAGGGTGTGCCGTTGATCGTAGTCACCCCAGAATCGTTCGCGAGTGACGCGATCGTCGTAGCGCGTGTGTCCGAACGCATACGACACCCATCCGGAGAGACCACGCTCGACGTGACGCTCGAGCAACCACTCGATGCCTCGCGCGTGGCCGTCGAGCGCGTTGGTCCAGCGCGTCGTGGTTGACCCGTTGACGAACACGTTATTGGCGACCCGCGGTTCGCTCCCGGGCAGGCGCAGCAGACCTCGATCTTCCCTGTCGTACGCCGTCACTCGCCAGCGCACGCTCGTGTGCACGCGCCCCTCCATGCTGATATCCGTGTGCGTCGCGTTCGAGAGCCCAAGGCTCAGCGTGCCTCTGAGACCGCGAACCGACCCCGAGTCTGGAGACTGACGGTACACACCGCCTCCGGCGCTCAGGATCAGGCTCTTCCCCATCGGCACCGTCGCCTGCAGCCAGGGCGATGCCGCCGTGCTATCGATGAGCGCCCAGTGGTCCACTCGCACGCCTGGCGCGACTGTCGCGCGGCCGACGCGAGTCCGCCCGCTGACAAAGGCGCTCACGCGAGTGCTCTGCGCGTCGAAGCGCTCTCGCGCAACCAGGCGCCCGGCCGACAGCCGTTGCTGGCTGGAGGCCGCGTCGGTCCACCGAGCTTCAGTGCCAAAGTCGATCATGAGTGGCGATGCCCTCGACATGGACCAGTCGGTGCGATACACCAGGTCGCGTGTCGCGCCCTCGTCCAGCACCGGGCCATCCCGGCTGGTGTTGCGGTAGCTGTTCGCGACCACGCCCAAACGCTGGACGACCGAGAGCGAGGCCGAGGGTGTGAACCGCCACGCCAGAACACCGAGCGCCGACTCGTTGAATGCGTCGCGCAGATCGGTTGGATTGGTCACCTCGTTCGGTCCCAGACCGAGGCGCGACCGTCCTGCGGTTCCAGACAACTCCAGACGCTGGTTCGCGCCGAGGTCGTGCGTCAGCTTCATCTGAAGGTCGCCGAATCCGAAATTGACGGTCTGATCCGGATACATGCGGCTGAGCACGAGGTCCAGATAGCTCTTTCGTCCCGATAGCAGCCACGACCCGCGTTGATCATGTCCCAGTGGACCTTCGGCCACGGCGCTCGCGTCGACGGCGGTGATCGAGAGGCGCGCGCGGACGCGGTCGCGCGAACCCTCGCGCATCTGAAACTCGAGTTCTGCTCCCGTTCGGTCGCCAAAGCGTTGAGGATACGAGCCGCTGCGTAGCGAAACAGAATCGAGCACCTCGCTGCTGACCATGGCGATCGAGCCGCTGTCGTGCACTTGCTGGACTGTGTGCAGCAGAAACGGTGTCGAGATACCTTCGAAGATGAAACCGGTCTGCGCGGGCCCCGCTCCTCGCACAGCAAATTCACTGCGGAAGTCGTCGCTCGAGGTGACGCCGGGCAACGCCTGGACGGCGCGAAGGGGGTCGTTGGCCAGCAAGCCACTGAGCTGTTGGAGCGCGACGGCGTCGATACGTGTTTCGACCGGAGTCCCGGAGTTACGACTATCTGCCGTGCCCACGACGGAAACGGTTTCCGTGTAGGTGCCAGCGCCTCTCGTGAGCGCAATCGTGACGTCCGTCGTTCCACCCGCGATGACGTCAACTCGACGCGTCGCGAGCTGGAAATTGACGACCGAGACGTACAGCTCGTGGCTTCCGGGCGACAGGCCGGCAAAGTCAAAAAGCCCCGCCGCGTCTGTGACGACGGTTGCGACGGCTGCCTTCGCACTCTGCAGGCGCACGCTGACCTGCTCGACCGGCGCTCCGCCCTCGGCG
>JBEBGB010000593.1:0-3492 GCA_040081675.1 Vicinamibacterales bacterium | reverse complement strand
TCGCGATCAGGGTCTCGAGATCGTCGCGCTCGACTTCGAGGAACCCGAGCAGCAGGACGAGTTGGCACGTGTGAAGGCCTTCGTCAGCAAGTACGGCGTTGAATACACCTATCTGATCGCTGGCGCGCCGGCAGAGATGTGGGAGAAAGTGCCGCAACTGGTGAACCTGAACACCTGGCCCGCCACTGTGTTCGTCGGTCGCGATGGGCGAGTGAAGGGCATTCACGCCGGCTTCGCCGCGCCGGCGAGCGGCCAGTTCAACGATGAACTCAAAAGGGAGTTCACGTCGACCATCGAACAGCTCCTGGCAGAACGCGTATCGACGGCCGACCAGCAGTAACAACGGACCTTCGAGCGGTCTCCACTTCGCTGTAGTCGTAGTTTTGAGTAATGAGCTTTGAGTTCTGAGTATTTCGACTCAGAACTTACTACTCACAACTGAATACTGCCGCAGCCAGGTCAGACAGTCGCCATGATGAACACCGGTTCCGTCAATCAGCACCTGCGTTGCTGTCGCATCTGTGATGGTTGCGGGCCGGTGTGTGCACCACAGGATGGATGACGCGAGCGTTCACGCGTGACGTCGACTGTGTGGTGTGTGTGCAGGGCCCGGGAGCGAAAGCTGTCGGGCCCTTTTCTTTTTCCATGTTGCATGAAGCCGTGTTGAAGGTACGAGTCGAACAGATAGTACGAAGCCCTCTCACCTGGATGGTGGCGGGCATTCTTGTGGCACTGTCCACGGTGACCACGCACGCGCAGACCTATCAGGGTAGTTTGCGCGGTCTGGTCCGCGATGCGCAGGGCGTCGTGCCCGGCGCCGAAGTGGTGCTGTCGAATGACGGCTCGGGCGCGTCGCGCGCAGCGGTCAGCAACGATGTGGGCGAGTACGTCTTCACGGGCGTGCTGCCAGGCGTCTACTCGGTGAAGGTGTCGCTGGCAGGCTTCCGAACCGATGAACGAAAGGGCCTCCGAATCGGCACCCAACAGTCGGTCGTGCAGGACTTCACGCTCGAAGTCGGCCAGCTCTCCGAACAGGTCACAGTGACCGGCGCAGCCCCGACCATCGAGCGAGGCAGCGCCACGGTGGCGACGTCGCTCGACAAGGAATCACTGCAGACGCTGCCCATCTTCGGACGCAATGCCTTCTATGCGTCGATCTCGACCGCGGGCGTGATTCAGACTGGCGACCCGCAATTCGTGCGGTACCAGGATCAGACCAACGCCTCGTACCTGTCGCTTGGTGGCGGGCCACGCCGCGGGAATGGCTACCTGCTCGAAGGCGTGGCGATCACCGACTTCGTCAATCGTCCGACCATCGTGCCCTCCATTGAAGCGGTCGACGAAGTGCGTATCCAGACCAAGACATATGAAGCCGATATGGGCCACGCGGCCGGGGGGGTGTTCAACACGACGGCTCGGTCGGGCTCGAACACCTGGCACGGCAGTGCGCTCTTTGTCGACAAGCCTGGCTGGTCGACCGGTCAGCTCTACTTCGCGAAGAAGGCGGGCATTGCCAACCCTCCGCAGTACTACCGGAACTGGGCGGGGTCGGTCGGCGGTCCGCTGGTGAAGAACCGGACCTTCTTCTGGGCGAGCACCGACAACTACACGCAGCTTGGCACGCGCAACAACGTGCTCACGCTGCCGACCGCTCTCGAGCGCGCGGGAGATTTCTCGCAAACGAGAAATGCGGCGGGTCAGCTCGTGACCATCTACGACCCGCTGACGACTCGCCTGAATGCGGCAGGACAATACGTTCGCGATCCGTTCCCGGGCAACGTCATTCCGGCCAGCCGCATCGACCCGGTCGCTCGCGGCATGCTCGCTGTGCTGCCGACACCGTCGAGCGGCAAGTGCTTCAACGGCGTCGCGTCGCTCCTCGACGGCCCGCAGCACCAGCAGACCGTCAAGGTCGATCACCGCTGGTCTGATGCCTGGACGACGACCGCGATGTATGCCCGGCAGAAGACGCGCGAGCCCGGCTCCGCCTTCTTCGGCGACTTCGGCACCGTCGCCGGCGATCCGGGCGCCGGCCTCCTGTTGCGCACCATCAATTTCGTGGCGGTGAACAACGTCTTCATCGTCAATAACTCGACGACGGTGACGGTGCGGTTCGGAAGCAACAGCTTCTACGACAGCGGGTCGAACTATCCCACATTCGATGCCGCCTCGCTCGGTCTGCCGGCGAACTACGTGCGCCAGCTGACGTACAACACGTTCCCCGCCATCGCTGTTACCGGCTACGGGGGCACGACCACCATTGGAAACAGCGGCCCGAGCAACATCACGCACACGACCAGGACAGCGAATGCCACGCTCTCCAAACTGGTGGGGCATCACACGCTGAAGACGGGAGTCGAGTATCGGCGCATCGCGGCCGACGTGGTGCAGTACGGCGCATCTGCTGGCACGTTCAGCTTCACGCAGGCCTACACACAGGCGTCGCCAACCACGGCGTCTACGACAGCTGGCGATGCATTCGCCAGCTTCCTGTTGGGGTATCCCTCGAGTGGCAGTGTCGTCTCCGCCACGCCCGGGCACTACTTGATCGACTACGTCGCCGCGTACGCGCAGGACGAGCTCCGTCTGACGCCGGCTATCACCGTGAACTTCGGGCTGCGATACGAGCACGAGCCTGGTGTGCGCGAACAGGACAACCACGTCACGGTCGGGTTCGATCCCAACGCGACGTTCCCCGTGCAGGTGAGCGGACTCTCGCTGAAGGGCGGCCTTCTGTATGCGGGCGTGAACGGCAATCCCGTCACACAAGGCCACACACTCAACGGTGTCGCGCCGCGCGCGGGCATCGCCTGGTCGCTCAATCCGCTGACCGTTGTCAGAGGCGGCTATGGACTCTACTGGGCACCCAACCAATACCCCGGCCTCGGTGAAGCGGCCATTGGGTCGAAGGGATTCACGGGCACGACGACGTTCCTCTCGAGTACGGATGGAGGCTTGACGCCGTCTGGCACGCTGTCGAATCCGTTCCCGAACGGTCTATCCCTGCCCGCCGACAACTCGCTGGGACTGGCCACCGGCGCGGGCGGCGTCATCGACTTCGCGGACCAGAACAGCCGGCCCGGCTACGTTCAGCAGTACTCGGTCGATCTCCAGCGAGAGCTGCCGGGCAGCCAGGTTGTCAGCGTCGGCTACACCGGGAGTCGATCCGAGCGATTGAGCATCGGCGGTACCCAGGATGCGACGGTCAACATCAATCAGCTCGACCCGCAGTACCTGGTGCTCGGCACGGCGCTCCTCCAGCAGGTATCGAATCCGTTCTACGGCAATGCGGCCTTCGGCAATCTCAGTGTGTCGCCGACCATTGCTCGAGGTCAGCTGCTGCGACCGTTCCCACAGTTCGAGAGCGTGCTGGCCCATCGGGTCAACAGTGCCCGGGCGCGCTACAACGCCGTCAGTCTGCGGTGGGAACGTCGCCTGCACGACAACTGGTCGCTCAACGCGAACTACACCCACAGCCTGCTGAAGGACAAC
>JBEBGB010000592.1:0-3494 GCA_040081675.1 Vicinamibacterales bacterium | reverse complement strand
TCCGGCCGCAGACGTCGATGACATCGTCGAGTTCGCGCGTGCATTCGGGCTCGCTGGCGCCAGCGTCACGATTCCGTACAAGGTTGCGCTGTTCGACCGCGTGCAGGAGGTCGATGATGTGGCGCGTGCGGTGGGTGCGTTGAACACATTACGTATGGATGCGGACCGCTGGAGTGCACGCAACACGGATGTGGCCGGCTTCCTGCAGCCGCTGCGCGATCGCCCTGTACCACTGGCAGGGAAGCGTGCGGCCATTCTCGGCGCTGGCGGCTCCGCCCGCGCGGTGGCCTCTGGTCTATCGTCGCGAGGTGCGCTGGTCAGCGTGCATGCGCGGGATGCGCGCAAGGCGCAGAGCGTCGCCACGCTTGCGTCGGGAACGGTCGGTCCGTTTCCGCCCGAACCTGGAAGCTGGGATGTGCTCGTCAACTGCACACCGGTCGGGATGCATCCGCACAACGACGAAAGCCCGTTGCCGTCGGCGAGCCTGTCACGCGGCGTCGTCTACGACTTGATCTACAACCCACCAGCGACGCGGCTGCTACGTGATGCGGCAGCTGCAGGGTGCGACACGATTGGCGGTCTGGACATGCTCATCGGGCAGGCGCAGGAGCAGTTCGAATGGTGGACGGGTTCTCGTCCACCCGCCGGTGTGATGCGCGCTGCCGCGACGAAACGACTTTCGGAGTTCAACGCCGATGAAGATCACTTCGTTTGAAGAGTTCACCGAACTGGCCCGGCGCGGCACCTTCGTGCCGGTCTGCAAGGAAATCGTGGCGGACCTGCTCACGCCGGTCTCCGCATTCCTGAAGATTGCCGAGGATGCCGACTACGCGTTCCTGCTCGAGAGCGTCGAGGGCGGAGAGCATGTCGGCCGGTATTCATTCCTTGGCAAGGATCCGTTTCTCATCCTGCGATCGGCCAAGGACACGACAACGCTCGAGCGGTCTGGCGAAGTCACCACCAGCGCGACGCCGTTCATCGAGACCCTGCGCTCGCTGATGGCCGACTTCCGGTCCCCCTTTGTCCCGGATCTGCCGCGCTTCACGGGCGGCGCGGTGGGCTACTTCGGGTACGGCGCCTCGTCGTGGTTCGAGCCCGTGCTGGGCGACCTCGGCCAGAGCCCCGACGGTGCCGATACGGCCGGATTCATGATGTTCGACACGGTGCTGGCGTTCGATCACGTGCAGCACCGGATTCTGATCATTGCCAACGCGCGGATTGGCGCAGACGACGACCTGGAGGCGCTCTATCAATTTGCGTGCGCCAAGATCGGCTTCCTCGAGCGCGAACTCGAGAGAAATCTCTCGGTAAGCAAGAAGTCGCACGGCGACGCGTTGGAGTTCACGTCGAACTTCACGAAGGAGCACTTCGAAGCGCAGGTGCGCGTTGCAAAGGAGCACATCGCCGCGGGCGACATCTACCAGGTGGTGATCTCGCAGCGTTTCGAGGCGGAAGTTGGCGCCGACCCGTTCACGGTCTACAGGGCGTTGCGGCACGTGAACCCGTCGCCCTACATGTTCTTTCTTCGAATGGCGGACGTGTCGGTGGTGGGTTCCTCGCCGGAAATGCTGGTGCGTGTCGAGGGTGCGCGTGTCGAAACCCATCCCATCGCCGGAACGCGCCGACGCGGCAAGAGCGAGGACGAGGACCTGCGGCTGGCAGAGGAACTCAAGCGCAACGAGAAGGAGCGCGCCGAGCACGTGATGCTGGTCGACCTCGGGCGCAACGACGTGGGCCGTGTGTGCGACTACGGCTCGGTGCGAGTGCCCCAGTTCATGGCGCTGGAGCGGTTCTCGCACGTCATGCACCTCACGTCGGTTGTCGAAGGGCGGCTCTCGAGCGACTGCGATCGACTGGACGCGCTCGTGTCGTGTTTTCCCGCCGGCACCGTATCCGGGGCGCCGAAAGTCCGCGCGATGCAAATCATCCGTGAGCTCGAACCGTCTGGACGCGGCCTCTACGCTGGTGCTGTCGGCTATCTGGACTTCGCGGGGAACCTGGATTTCTGCATCGCGATTCGAACGGTGATCATGTCCGCGGGCAAGGCCTACGTGCAGGCCGGCGCCGGGATCGTGATGGACTCGAATCCGACGGCTGAGTACGAAGAAACGCGCGACAAGGCCCGCGCGCTGCTGCGAGCGCTCGAACTCGCGCAGGCGGGCCTGTGAGTGGAGTAGCTGACATGGTCTTCGTTCTCGACAACTACGACTCGTTCACCTACAACCTGGTGCAGTACCTGGGCGAGCTGGGTGCCGAGGTCACGGTCAAACGCAATGACGAAGTCACGGTTGACGACATCATTGCGCTGCATCCGGACCGAATCGTTCTCTCGCCTGGACCGGGACGTCCCGAAGACGCGGGCGTCATGATGGACGTGATTCGCCGCATGGGCGCGAAGACGCCCATTTTCGGCGTCTGCCTCGGTCACCAGGCGATCGGGGCGGTGTACGGCGGCAGCGTCGTGCGTGCGGCTGAGCCCATGCACGGCAAGACTTCGACCATCGAACACAATGGCCGCGGCGTCTTCACGGGGCTGACCGGACCGTTCGACGCGTCGCGGTATCACTCGCTGGTCGTGGCCGACCTGCAGCTGCCGGACGAACTCGAGGTGACGGCGCGCACGAAGACGGACGGCGTCATCATGGGACTTCGACATCGGACCTTTCCCGTGCACGGCGTACAGTTCCACCCGGAATCGATTCTCACCAGTGAAGGGCGGCGGATTCTGCGCAACTTCCTGGAAGGCCGACTGGACTGATGTTTCCGGCACTCATCGAGAAACTGATTCGTCGCGAAGACCTCACGACCGACGAAGCGTCAGGGGCGATGCACCGTGTGATGGACGGGACCACGTCCGAGGCGCAGATCGCAGGTTTCCTCATCGCGTTGGCGATGAAAGGTGAGCGGCCCGGCGAGATCGTCGGCTTTGCGCGGGCCATGCGCGCAAATGCGGTGACCCTGTCACGGTCGTTCGCTCCGGTGTTCGACACCTGCGGAACCGGAGGCGACCGCTCGGGGACCTTCAACATTTCAACGTGCGCGGCCATCGTCCTGGCCTCGTGCGGCGTGCGCGTGGCCAAGCACGGCAACCGCTCGGTCTCGAGCCTCGCTGGCAGTGCGGACGTCTTCGAGGTGCTCGGCGTGAACATTGCGGCGTCGCCGGCAACGATCGAGCGGTGCCTGTCCGACGCAAACATCGGCTTCTTCTTTGCGCCGACCTTTCACCCCTCGATACGACATGCGGGGCCTCCGCGACGCGCGCTCGGCGTCCGCACGGCGTTCAATCTGCTCGGTCCTCTCACCAATCCAGCGGGTGCCAGGAGGCAGATTGTTGGCGTGCCCAGGCCCGAGTTCACCGAACTGCTCGCGCGGGCGCTGTTGCTGCTCGGTTCTGAACGCGCCTGGGTGGTTCACGGTGCGGACGGTCTCGACGAGATCTCGACCACCGGCTACACCAAGGTGTCGGAGTGTCGGGACGGTGCCGTGAAGACGTT
>JBEBGB010000090.1:0-13064 GCA_040081675.1 Vicinamibacterales bacterium | reverse complement strand
GCGACGATGCTAAGCTGAGGACGCCGGGCGCCCCGCCATCTTGGCGCGCTCGATTCCCCAGACCCTCGATTTCCGCCACCATGCACTTCCTCGACACCTTGAACCCGGAGCAGCGCGAGGCCGTGCTGCACGTGTCTGGGCCGCTGCTCATTCTCGCCGGCGCAGGGTCTGGCAAGACTCGCGTCATTACGAGCCGCATCGCCTACTTGGTCGGCGACGGTCACGCCAAGCCGCATGAGGTGCTGGCAGTCACCTTCACGAACAAGGCGGCCGAGGAGATGCGGACACGCGTCGAAGCCCTTCTCGGCGAGAACTGCAGTCGCATGTGGGTCTCGACGTTTCATTCGCTCTGCGCAAGACTCCTCCGACGTGAAGCGCCGGCCATCGGCCTCTCCAGGGATTTCGTCATCTACGATTCGTCCGACCAGTTGTCGGTGGTCAAGCAGGCGCTGAAGGAGTTGCAGATCGAGGATAGCTTCGTTCAGCCGAGAGCCGCGCTCTCGCGGATCAGCCACGCGAAGAACCGGATGGAAACGCCCGAACAGATGGCAGCATCCGCCGGATGGAATTTTCGCGACGAGAAGATCGCGAAGATCTACACGAAGTACCTCGAGACTTTGAAGGAGGCCAGCGCACTCGACTTCGACGACCTGCTCCTCAAGACCGTCGAACTCTTCGAGCAGTCGCCCACGGTCCGTCAGAAGTACGGCGACCAGTTCCGCTTCGTGATGGTGGACGAATACCAGGATACGAACCGCCCGCAGTACATGCTCATTCGACGGCTGTCCGACACCTACCGCAACCTGTGCGTCGTTGGCGATCCGGACCAGTCGATCTACAAGTGGCGCGGTGCCGATCTGAAGAACATTCTGGACTTCGAGCACGACTTCCCTGAAGCCACCATCGTCAAGCTCGAACGCAACTACCGGTCGACGCAGGTCATTCTCGACGCGGCATCAGCCGTCATCAGCCAGAACCGCAACCGCAAGGACAAGCATCTCTGGACCGACCAGAAGGGCGGTGCGCGCATCGTCTACTTCCGCGGTGGCGACGAGCTCGAAGAGGCCGACTTCATCACGCGGACAGCGCGTGGCGGGCTCGCAGACGACCCTGGCTCGATGGTTGCCATCCTCTACCGAACCAACGCCCAGTCGCGCGCGATCGAAGATGCCCTGATGCGCGAAGGGCTCGCCTACAAGATCGTGGGCGGTGTCCGTTTCTACGAACGGAAAGAGATCAAAGACGCTCTGGCGTACATGCGGCTCGTCATCAACCCACACGACGATGTGAGTCTTCGAAGAGTCATCAACGTTCCTGCACGCGGCATCGGAAAGGGCGTGCTGGAGTCGGTGGAGAAGATTGACGTCTTGTCGAATCAGCCAGACGCCGCGTTGCCCCTGCTGTCGGCCGGACTCGCTCCGACCGTCGTCGCAAATTCGCTCTGGTCGCGCATCGTCCAGGGCCTCCAAGAGCGGGCGTTCAGCGGAAGAGCCGCGTCATCGCTGACCGTGTTTCGAGACCTGATTGCCAACCTCTCCGAGATCGGCCGGCGCGACCCGGTCTCGGACACGATCGGCAAGATCCTCGACCGGAGCGGCTACCTGCAGGACCTGCGGGAGGATCGATCGGAAGAAGGCGAAGCACGCATCGAGAACCTGGCCGAACTCGTATCGGCCGCGCGTGAATATGAGGGCCGGGAGGCGGAGCCGAGCCTCACGGGCTTTGTCGATCGATTGTCGTTGCTGTCCGACGTCGACGAAGAGCAGGGTACTCAGGACGCGCGCGTCTGGATGATGACCCTCCACAGCGCCAAAGGCCTCGAGTTTCCGATGGTGATTCTGGCTGGACTCGAAGAGGGCCTGTTCCCGCATTCGCGATCTGCGGAGGACGAGGACGAACTCGAGGAAGAGCGGCGGCTTTGCTACGTCGGCATGACGCGGGCACGCAAACGTCTGGTGTTGACCGGAGCCGCCCGCCGGCGTGTGTTCGGCGAGTATCAGTCGAGTGAACCGTCGCGTTTCATCGATGAAGTGCCGGCCGACCTGATCGAGCGGCAGATGCCGTCGTTCTCTGGGTCGTCCTATCAGTCACGCTTTTCGGCTTCCTACGACTTCAAGCCCAACCCGTACGCGCGAGGGGGACGTCCAGCCGGAGGCAGAACCAAGGAAGATGGTCCGAGCTACGCATACGAGGACGAGGACCAGTCGACAGGCATGTCCCTTCGCGCCGGGATGCGCGTGCGGCATCAGCAGTTCGGCGTCGGCAATATCATCAGCGTCGAGCCACTCGACGGAGACGCCAAGCTTGTCGTTCGGTTCACGACCGCTGGCGTCAAGACGCTCAGAGCTAAATTTGCGAGGCTGGAGCCCGCCTAGCGCGCGCCTCTCGAATCGATGTAGCGCGCGGTCTCCAGCGGTGTGTGCTCGGGCTACTCGACTGGCGCTGGACCCTCGTCGCTACCTGCCGGACCACCCTCGCCCGAATCAGGCTCACCTGGTGCGTCCGCATCTGCGCCGACAACGGCCTCGTCCTTGTCCAGTTTTGCGACTGCGACAACGCGGTCGTCGTCTTCGATGTCGATAAGCCGGACGCCTTGCGTGGCGCGGCCGATTGCCCGGACGCCGTCCGTTTCCATGCGCAGAATCATGCCCTGTTGGGTGATGAGCAGGATTTCATCGCCCGTCTCTACGTAGGCAACGCCGACAACCTTGCCGTTCCGCTCGGACGCGTCGATGTTGATGATGCCGACGCCGCCGCGCGACTGCACCCGGTATTCCTCGAGGTCGGTGCGTTTTCCGAAGCCGCGCTCGGTAACAGTCAAGAGTGTGCCGCCCGGCTTCACTGCTTCCATGCCGACCACGATGTCGTCGTCTCGCAGGTTGATGCCTCGGACGCCGTAGGCCGTGCGGCCCATCGCGCGAACGTCGTCTTCACCGAAGCGAATCGACATGCCGTCCCTGGTGCCGATGAGCATCTCGCTCGAGCCATCAGTGACCTGAACCGCGATGACCGAGTCGCCTTCTTCCACGCCCATGGCGATGATGCCTCCGGCACGCGGGTTACTGAAGGCCGACAGCGCCGTCTTCTTCACGACGCCGCGCAAGGTTCCCATCATGATGAACTTGTCGTCGTCGAAGGTCTTCACCGAGAGCATCGCCGCGATGCGTTCGCCTTCTTCCATCGAGACCAGGTTGGCGATCGACTTGCCCTTCCCGCCCGGTCCGACGTCAGGAATCTCGTGCACCTTCAGCCAGTACGCGCGCCCTCGATCCGAGAAGATCATGATGTAGGCATGAGTCGACGCGACGAAGAGGTGACTGACAAAGTCCTCTTCCTTCGTGCGCATGCCAATGCGTCCCTTGCCACCGCGCTTCTGATTTCTGTACTCGGTGATTGCGGTTCGCTTGATGTAGCCCGTGTTGCTGACCGTAATCGCCATGTCTTCTTCGGCGATCAGATCTTCGATGCTGATGTCTCCGGCTTCGCCCTCGATGATTTCCGTGCAGCGCTCGTCGCCGTAGTTCTCTTTCACGCCGCGCAGCTCGTCGACGATGATCTGCATCAGCAGCCGCTCGCTGGCGAGGATCGCGCGGAGACGTTCGATTTCCTTCAACAACTCGGCGAGTTCGTCGAGGATCTTCTGGCGCTCGAGGCCGGTGAGGCGCTGGAGCTGCATGTCGAGAATGGCTTGCGACTGGAGCTGGCTCAGGCCGAAGGTACTCATCAAGCCTTCGCGCGCTTCAGGGACGGTCTTGGCCGCTCGAATGAGGGTAATCACCGCGTCGAGATTGTCGAGCGCGATCCTGAGACCTTCGAGGATGTGATAGCGAGCTTCGGCTTTCCGGAGTTCGAACTCGACTCGGCGCCGCACAACCTCGCGGCGGAACTCGACGAAGCTCTCGACGAGTTCGAGCAGATTCAGCACCTTGGGGCGGCCGCCGACGATGGCGAGCATGATGATGCCGAAGGTGCATTGCAGCGGCGTGTGCTTGTATAGATTGTTCAGCACCACGTCTGGCATTTCGCCGCGCTTGAGCTCGACCACGATGCGCATGCCGTCGCGGTCGGACTCGTCGCGAAGGTCGGAGATGCCTTCGAGGATCTTGTCTCGCACGAGGTCGGCGATGCGCTCGATCAGCTTCGCTTTGTTGACCTGATACGGAATCTCGGTGAAGACGATCGCGGTCCTGTCACCCTTCTTGAACGTCTCGTAGGACGACTTCGCGCGCATGAGAATCGAGCCGCGCCCGGTCGTGTACGCCTGCATGATGCCGCCGCGTCCCACGATGTAGCCGCCGGTCGGAAAGTCGGGCCCGGTGATGATGCGCACCAACTGCCTGAGCTTGTCGAGCTTCGTGAGCCGTGCTGCCGCGTCCGGATCGGCGAGATAGGTGTTCTCGATGACCCAGATGCAGCCGTCGAGCACCTCGGTCAGGTTGTGCGGCGGAACGTTGGTGGCCATGCCAACCGCGATGCCCGCGGATCCGTTCACCAGCAAGTTGGGGAACGGTGTCGGCAGAACGGTCGGCTCTTCCGTCGTCTCGTCGTAGTTGGGCGTGAAGTCGACCGTCTCCTTGTCGAGATCGGCCATCATGTCGTCGGCCAGCGACTGCAGCCGCGCCTCGGTGTAGCGCATGGCCGCAGCCGGGTCGCCGTCGATCGATCCAAAGTTGCCCTGGCCGTCGACCAGGGGATAGCGCATGTTGAAGCTTTGCGCCATACGAACCAGCGTGTCGTAGATCGACGCGTCGCCGTGAGGGTGGAAGTTGCCCATCACCTCGCCGACGATCTTCGCGCACTTGCGATACCCGCGAGACGATGAGAGGCCCATCGTCTTCATGCCGTACATCACCCGTCGATGTGCGGGCTTCAGCCCGTCGCGCGCGTCGGGCAACGCTCGTCCGATGATGACGCTCATGGCGTAATCCATGTACGAGCGTTTCATCTCGTCTTCGATGTTGACGGGAAGCAGTTGGGCGAGGGGCGTTTCGGACATATGTAACGATGGCGCTAGGCGATAGAGGAGCGATTGCCGACAGGATCAGAAGGCACTACCACGGAGAACACGGAGGAAGAGCACGGAGGCCACCGTTGTTTTGGTTTGATTGCCCGAGACCTCTGGTTGACCTCTGTGACCTCCGTGGTAGAGCAGTTCGTCACACGTCGAGGTTCTTCACATCGAGCGCGTTGTCCTCGATGAACTTGCGGCGCGGCTCGACCTGGTCGCCCATGAGCGTCGTGAACATCTGGTCGGCTTCCGTGTGATCTTCCGCACGCACCTGCAGCAGCGTCCTTATCGCAGGGTCCATCGTCGTCTCCCAGAGCTGGTCGGGGTTCATCTCGCCGAGGCCCTTGTAGCGGTTGATGGCGACGCCCTTCTTGCCGGCTGCGATGAAGTACTCCACGAGTTCGTCGATCGACTTCAGATGCACGTCGGGCTGATCCGCCGCCTTACGCGGTGCAGGCTTCGGCTCAGCAGCCAGCCTCGCGAGATCTTCTGCGGTGATCACCGGCGCTCCGACTGCGGGTGCTTCTTCCGCCTCGGCCTCCGTGTCTTCACTCGACTGTGCAAGGGTGGACACCGTGATGGCGCCGTCGAACACTGGCATCTCGCGGTAGTTGCCAAGCAGGCCGCGATATTCGGCCGTCCCAAGGAAGTCGACGCTGATCGTGTGGTACCTCGGATATCCGGTTGAGCGGTCCTCGATCTGCAGTTGGAAGCGGCTGTGCTCCTCGTCGCTCCGGACTTCAACGGTTCGCGTCGCTGTCGTCAGTGTGCGCGCGAGTGAACCGAGTCGTTCACGATCGGCAAAGTAGTCGCGGTCCGCACCGGCCGCCAGCAGCGATTCGACAATCTCACGCGAGAAACCTCGGCGCTCCACTGTCTGCATCAACTTCTGATGCGTCATCATCCGCTCGAGAAGTCTCTCGAGATCGGGGCCCGAGAATTGCGCCCCAGACGACGCCACGCGAACGATCCGCCCGTTCACCGAGCGCCGAATCAGGTAGTCCTCGAGTCCGCGTTCGTTCTTGATGTAGGTCTCGGACTTGCCACGCTTCACTCGAAACAGCGGCGGCTGCGCGATGTAGATGTAGCCGTTCTCGATGATGGCTGGCAGTTGGCGATAGAAGAACGTGAGAAGCAGCGTTCGGATGTGCGAGCCGTCGACATCCGCGTCGGTCATGATGATGATGCGGTGGTAGCGCAGCTTGCCGATGTCGAAATCTTCGGCGCCAATGCCGCAACCAAGGGCGGCGATCATCGTCTTTATTTCGTCGCTGCCGAGCATCTTGTCGAAGCGGGCCTTCTCGACGTTCAGGATCTTGCCCTTGAGCGGCAGGATGGCCTGGAAACGCCGATCGCGACCTTGCTTGGCCGAACCACCGGCCGACTCACCCTCGACGATGTACAGCTCGCTCAGGGCTGGATCGCGCTCCTGACAGTCGGCAAGCTTTCCAGGGAGTGAACTTCCGTCCAACGCACCTTTGCGACGGACGAGATCTCTCGCCTTGCGGGCCGCCTCTCGTGCACGTGCGGCGTCGATGGCCTTGCCAATGATCTTCCGCGCTACGCCAGGGTTCTCTTCGAGGTATGCGCCGAGTTTGTCGTTGACGATGGTCTCGACGATGCCCTTGACCTCGGTGTTCCCGAGCTTCGTCTTCGTTTGTCCCTCGAACTGAGGATGCGGAATCTTGACGCTGATGACAGCCGTCAGGCCCTCGCGGATGTCATCGCCAGAAACGCTTTCCTTGAGATCCTTCGCCAGGTTGTTCTTCGTGGCGTAGGAGTTGATCGTGCGCGTCAGCGCGGCACGAAAGCCCGAGAGGTGGGTGCCGCCTTCATGCGTGTTGATGTTGTTGGCGAAGGCATATACCAATTCGGCGTAGCCGTCGTTCCACTGGAGCGCAATTTCGGCGTCGATGCCGTCCTTGTCGCCGTGCATGTGGATCGGCTTGTCGTTCACCACAGCCTTGTTCTTGTTCAAGTGCTGCACGAACGAGACGATGCCGCCGTCGTAGTGGAAGCGATGGTTCTTGCCGTCGCGCTCGTCATCCAGCGTGATGACGATTCCACCGTTCAGGAAGGCGAGTTCGCGAAGGCGCTGCGCCAGGATGTCGAAGCTGTAGACGGTTGTCTCGAAGATCGTCGTATCGGGCTTGAACGTCACCTTGGTGCCGCGACGCTTCGTCGTCCCGGTGATCGCGAGATCTGCGCTCGGCGCGCCGCGCTCATAGGTCTGCTGGTAGACCTGACCATTGCGCCAGATCTCGAGTTCGAGCACTTCAGACAGCGCGTTGACAACCGACACGCCCACGCCGTGCAGGCCGCCTGACACCTTGTAGGCGCTGTTCTCGAACTTGCCCCCTGCGTGCAACACCGTCAGCACGACTTCAGCAGCCGACTTCCCACTCTCGTGGCGATCGACAGGAATGCCGCGGCCATTGTCGACGACCGTCACCGAACCGTCGATGTGAATCGTGACGTTCACCTCATCGCAGAAGCCCGCGAGGGCCTCGTCGATGGAGTTGTCGACGATCTCGTAGACCAGGTGATGCAGGCCGGCCGGACCCGTAGAACCGATGTACATTGCCGGACGCTTCCGCACGGCCTCGAGACCTTCGAGGACCTTGATGCTGTCGGCTGAGTAATCAGTGACGTCCTGAGCGGTCCCAGGTCCGTTGTGACCTGCGGGTGATTGAGGCGCCGCAGCGACGGACGCGTCGAGTGTTTCTTGCTGTTCCGTTCGTTCCATCAGACTCGCATCGGCATGATGACGTATGTGTAGTCGTAGCCCTCGGCGCCGACCGGCGTCATCACGGCCTGGCTGACTTCATCCTTCAATTCGAGCGCGACAACGTCGGTCGAAACCACGGCGAGAAAATCGAGCACGTACTGCGCGTTGAAGCAAATCTGCATCGACGCGCCGTTGTAATCGACAGGCAGCGTCTCGTGCGCTTCGCCCAGTTCCGGACTGCTCGACGTCACCTCGACTTTGCCCTTCTCGACGAGGAACTTGACCGCCCGCGATCGTTCGTTCGACAGAATCTGCACGCGCTTGACCGCATTGGTCAGACGCTCGCGCTCGAACTCGATGTGCTTGTCGTTACCCTTGGGAATGACACGCTCGTACGCGGGAAACTGGCCGTCGATCATTCGCGAAATGAGCCGGCGACCACCAACGTCGAAGAACAGGTGATTCTCGCCTCGCTCGTATCCAACAGTTCCGTCGCCTTCCGACAGGAGCCGGGCAAGTTCGCCAAGCGTTTTCTTCGGCAGGATGGCCTTGACCTCGGGCGCGTTGGGGTCGGCGTCGGGACGCTTCACGGAGACGAGCGCGAGTCGATGGCCGTCGGTGGCGACAAGCGTCATTTCGTCGCCGCGGAGCACAAACTGCGCACCGTTCAAGAAGTAGCGCGTGTCTTCGCCGGTGATCGCGAACTGCGTTTTCGCCACCATTTCCTTTAGCGCCGCGCCGGGCAATGTAGCGGTGAGCTGGCCGGTGCCGTCTGGCAACGTCGGAAAGTCTTCCTTCGGCAGCGTCTGCATGCGCGAATCGAAACGGTCGGCCGCCACCTTCACACCCGACTTGTCTTCGGAAATGCGAATGTCGGTATCGGGAAGCGACTTGACGATTTCGTACAACTTCTTCGCCGGCAGCGTGAGCGCGCCAGGTTTGGTCACTGTGGCGTCACAGCGGCTTCGTAGGCCAACTTCGAGGTCGGTCGCGAGGAACTTCACCTCGCCGTCTCTCGCGTCGAGGAGCACGTTTGCAAGGATGGGAATCGTGTTCTTGCGTTCGACGATGCCCTGAAAGAGTTGCAGTTCCCGCAGGAGGTCGTGCTTGCGGACGACGAGTTCCATGGCTGTGCTGTCCTCGAAAAGGGCGCCGACTCGAAGAGCCCGCGAATCCTTGTGAGAGAGGGATGATCTAGAGAAGGTAATTATATAGGAAAGAAGGGCGTGTTGAAAAGTGTGGACGAGAGATTACTCTTTTAGAGTGAATAACTTAAGGTGTGGACAAAACGTTGACGTTTTCATGGGCCGGAGAGCCGACGAACCCCACGAGGAAGCCGTCAACAGGTTTTCCGCAGCTATATCGAAAGGTGACTGTTGAAAAGGTCTCTACCTACCGAAAAGACTCCAAAAATCCGCCCATCAGGTTGTTGAAATCACCGTCTTTCTTGCGGAGGTCTTCGATCTTTCGGATCGAGTGGATGACGGTCGAGTGGTGCTTTCCGCCAAAGCTTCGCCCAATCTCCGGCAAGGAAGCGTGGGTCAACGACTTGCAGAGGTACATCGCGATCTGGCGGGGCATGGCGACCGATTTCGAGTTATTGCGCGACTTCAGCTCGACCAGCTTCAGGTGGTAGTAGTCCGCGACGTACTTCTGAATGCTCTCGATCGTGACGGCTTTTTCCTCGTCGAGGATATTGCGAAGGACTTCCTGGGCGAGCGACAACGAAATTTCCTGACCGGTCAACGACGCGTACGCGACGAGCCGAATCAGTGAACCCTCGAGTTCGCGGATATTCGACTTGATGCGCCCCGCGATGTAAATAGCCACATCGTCTTGAAGGGGAACGGCTTCCGCTTCGGCCTTCTTCTTGAGAATTGCGACCTTCGTCTCGAAATCGGGCGAGCCGATGTCGGCAATCAGCCCCCACTCGAACCGCGATCGCAGACGTTCCTCGAGCGCCGGAATCTCGTGCGGTGGGCAGTCGCTGCTGAGGACGATTTGCTTTTGCGAGTCGTAGAGCGCGTTGAAGGTGTGGAAGAACTCGGTTTGTGTGCCTTCCTTGCCGGCCAGAAACTGGATGTCGTCAACAAGCAGGACGTCGACCGAGCGATACCGTTCGCGAAAGTCGATTACACGGTCGTAGCGCAACGCGTTGATCATCTCGTTCATGAAGCGTTCGGACGAGATGTAGGTGAGTTTCAGCTGCCGGTCATGCTGCAGCACATAGTGCCCGACGGCGTGCATCAGATGCGTCTTGCCCAGTCCCACACCGCCGTAGATGAACAGCGGGTTGTACGACCGCGACGGCGCTTCTGCCACTGCCCTGCAGGCGGCGTGCGCAAACTGATTGGATGAACCCACGATAAACGTGTCGAAGGTGTAGCGGGGATTCAGGCCGACGTTGGTGACTTGCGGCAACGGAGCCGCCGGCGCCTGCTGCAGGGCTGCGACTTCCTCTGAACTGAGAGGTATGCCGGCGGGGTCAGCTTGCGCGTCGGCCAGAAAATGGATCGTGAGCTGGCCTCGCTTCACCTCACCCAGAGCCTCGGCAATCACGCCGGCGTAGTGCTTGGTCAGCCACTCCTTGAAGAGGGTGTTTGGCACTCTCACCGAGATGGATGCGCCGTCTTCCGCGATGAAACTCGTCGGCTTGAACCACGTGTAGAAGCTGTGGCGGTTTACCTTGGTTTCGATGCGTGCGAGGACTTGGTCCCAGGTGTTCATTTGGTCCAGCAAAAGCGAGAGTGACGCTGAGTTTCGCCGCTTAGCGATCCGCGATTGTTACAGTAGAGCTACTAACCGAACGGCAAGAAACCCTTATTCAGCACAGGTTTGCTGGTTTGTGCATCTGGATGAAGTCTGACAAATAAGGTAATAAAGTCACCAACGCTCGCATCCCGTTGAATTTCCACAGTTTTTTCCACAGCTGTTGAAAACTTTGGGAAGAGACCAAAGATGCGAGGTCCTTGGAGAGCCCGAATTGACGCCGAAAGGTGCGGACGAAGCTGCCGACTGTAGCACACTCGTCTCGCTCATTGACACCCCACGAATCTGTTCGCTAACATTGGAAGTTCGTTCTATTTACAGGCTGCCGCACAGAGCCACTGCGAGTGTGCTGCGGCCTGGTCTCCGGAGAGATCATGGCCAAGGGTGTGCGCACGTTTCAGCCGAATTCCCGTCGTCGCGCGAAGGCGCACGGGTTCTTGGTTCGTATGGCAACAAAGAACGGCCGACTGGTGCTGAAGCGCCGTCGCGCGAAGGGTCGCAAGCGGCTCACCGTGAGCAGCGAGTAGCAGTCAGCCAGCAGTGCGTCCCTGAAGCCCTCGGGGCGCGAGCCGGTCGTCATGCCAGGTTTCGACCGCAGCGAACGCGTCCGGCGCCGAGCCGAGTACCAGCGAATCTACGATCAAGGCATCAAGGTTCACGGAGCGAAATTCACGCTCTTCCGCTTTCCGAACGGAACGACCACTGGTCGGTTGGGGATTGCAGCCACGCGAAAGCTTGGTGGTGCGGTCGCGAGGAACAGAGCGAAACGATTGATACGAGAGCTATTCCGTCGCAACAAGCTCGCGCCGGGGTTCGATATTGTCATCGTACCGAGGCGGGAACTGCTCGGCACATCCCTGGTCGCCCTTGAACGTGAATTCCGCAACACTCTCGAACGAAGCGCCCGCCGATCACGTTGAGCGGCCGGCCTCGAAGCCCGCCACCGCCCACATCGGCGTCACAATCGCGCTCGTACTGCTTCGGCTCTACAAACTCCTCCTCTCACCACTGTTCACCGGCTCGTGCCGTTACGTGCCCTCCTGCTCCGACTACGCGGCTGAAGCCATCCGCGCGTACGGCGTGGGTCGTGGCGTCTGGCTCGCGGTGAAGCGTCTTTTGCGATGCCACCCATTTTGCGCCGGCGGTTACGACCCGGTGCCGCCAAGGAACTGAATTGGAACGCCGCGTTCTCATTGCTCTGTTTCTCTCGTTTCTGGTGCTGTACGGGTACCAGCAGCTCTATCCGTCGAAGCCACCAGCCAAGACCGAGACGATCGCGACGCAGGCAACTGCGACCACCCAAGGCGTGAAGGCCGACGCCGACATCAAGCCTGCGCAGGCGCCAGAGACGGCGGGCGCCCCGCCGCTGGTCGGCGACACCAGCGCGAAAGATATTCGCATCGAGACGCCGCACGTGACGGCGGTCTTCACAAATCGTGGCGCACGGCTCAAGAGCTGGACGCTGAAAGACTATCGTGACCACAACGGCGATGCGCTCGAACTGGTCGATGCCTCCTTCGGCGATGCGCAGCCGCTGCCCTTCTCGCTGAGCGTTCCGGACGCCGCCCTCACCTCGACGCTGAACACGGCGCTGTTTGCCGTCACACAAACGCACGACGCGTCCAACGACCACCTCGAGTTCGAGTATCGGACTGACGCAGGCCTGAGCGCGGTCAAGGAATTCAATCTCAATCCCGGATCGTTCACGGTGCGCGTGCGCGCTGCCGTCACGCAAAACGGCCAAGCCGTGCCCGCCACCATTCAATGGGGTCCTGGACTCGGCGACTCCGATGCGCAAACAGGTCGTTCGGCCGTCAAACCCGAGGCGCTGTTCTCCTCCGCCAATTCCGTGAGTCGCCTGGCAGCAGCGAAAGTCCAGACGCAGCCAAGCTACGACCAGGATTTCGACTACGCCGGCATCGACGACCACTACTTTGCGGCCTTCGCTGTCAATCTCGGTCGAGCGAAGGTTGTGTACGAGGCGCTTCAGGTTCCACCGCCGCCGAATTCGACCGACGAAGCCCGCGACAGAATGGCGTTCTCTGTGCTGCCAGCGACGGTAGGCCAGGAAGTGACCTTCTACGCAGGTCCGAAGGACTTCGACACGTTGGCGGCGATCGATCGGAACCTGGTGAAGGCGATCAACTTCGGGATGTTCTCGGTGATCGTGGTTCCCCTGTTGCGATCGCTGAACTGGATTCACAGCTACGTGGGCAACTACGGCTGGGCGATCTTCGTGCTCACCGTGCTGATCAACCTCGTGGTGTTCCCGCTCAACCACATGAGTGTGGTGTCGATGCGGAAGATGCAGGAGATTCAGCCAGAGGCGAAGGCCATTCAGGAGCGCTACTCGAAGCTGAAGTCGACCGACCCTGCCAAGCAGAAGATGAACCAGGAGTTGATGGCGCTCTACAAGCAGAACGGCGTCAACCCGGCGAGCGGCTGCATACCGATTCTGCTGACGCTGCCGATCTTTCTCGCCTTCTACTCGCTGCTGACCACCGCGATCGAACTGCGCGGCGCACCCTTCGTGGGTTGGATTCACGACCTGTCGCTGCC
>JBEBGB010000591.1:0-3499 GCA_040081675.1 Vicinamibacterales bacterium | reverse complement strand
CTCCGGCGAGAACATGGTCGATTCCGCGAAGCCAGTTGGTGGACCCCAGAAGTCGGAGGTGGTCCGAATGCTCGCCGCTGAAAGGGCGCGCCTGCAAGCGGACCGCGACTGGCTTGCCGGGATCCGTCTGAAACTTGGCGACGCTTCGAAGAAGCGCGACGCCGGCGTGGCCGCCTTGCTGGCGGGTCGATAGGTACAGCGACGAACGTTCGAGACGGGTAGCGTCGATCGAATAGTTCGGAGTGATCGGCGCCACGTCCGCCGGGGACGATTCGCCCGCCGACGCTGTCGGTCGACCTGGACGATCCCGCCTGAAGGCACGGCTCAGGTGACTAGCACGATCAACGCGGAGCAGCATGGCCGGCCGATACGGCGATAGCGGTGGGGTACGGGACGCGTCGAAGTAATCCTGACACTACTGTCGTGGGAATTCCGAGGTCGCCTGACGCGGGGATATCTTCGCGGAAACCATTTGTCATGGACAAATGATTGACAATGTTCACCGTACTGTCATAGCTTGAAGGTTGCCCGCGGGGCGAGTCCTTTTCGACGACCTCGCATACCAGCGGGACCTTACCCTCATCGGTGGCTCATGTCGTGACAGTCACAACACGCGTCATATCGTTCCGTTCCCATGCAGGCCTGTCGGCATTCGCCAGCGCCGCTCTGATCCTCGTAGCCGCGGCCGCCGCCGCACAGGACACCACCGGAGTTGGCGCCATCAGCGGCGTTGTCGTGAACGCGGCTGGCCAGCCAGCCGCGGGGGTACGCGTATGTGCGCTCGATACCCCAGCAACTGGAACCGCCGCACCAACAGTCAGCGGACCGGCGAGCAACAGGGCATCTTCCCGGTCCTCGGGCTTGACTGGCGGTTCTAGTGGCCTGTCCACGCGAAATGTGACGTAGGCTTCCATGCACCGCATCACGTTCGTCGCGTCCACGCGCATTCCGGCATCGGCGGAAGACGTGTTCGACTGGCACGAAGCACCCGGCGCGTTCGAGCGGCTGACGCCGTCGTGGGAGCGCGTGCGCGTCCTCCGGCACGAGGGCGGCATCCGAGACGGCGCCCGGGTATCGCTCCTTGTCGGCCAGGCACCCTTCTCACTGCAGTGGGACCTGGAGCATCGGGACTATCGACACGGCCATTCGTTCACGGACCTGCAGCTGCGTGGCCCGTTCCGGTTCTGGCGGCACGTGCATCGGATGATTCCCCAGGGTCCGCAGGACTGCCTGCTGGAGGACACGATCGAGTACGAGCTGCCGCTGGGCGCCATTGGCAGACTAGTCGGCGGACCGTTCGTCCGGAGAAAGCTGAAGCGGCTGTTCGCGTATCGGCATGACGTCACTCGCCGAGCGTTCGAACCGCGATAACTGGCAGGCCAGGTCACCCAAGGTCGACCAGGCAGTCTTCGGCCGCGCGTCGCCCACCTGAGAGATCGCGTCGTACTGATTGGGTATGACCAGGACGCGTTCAGGCCGTGGGCGCGAGCTGGTGTACGACGAGCACGGCGAAGTCCCACACGAGATGCGCCATCACGGTCACCGGAAGGCTGTCGGTGATCCCGCGCAGCGCGCTCCAGCAGAAGCCCGCGCCCAGGCATGTCAGCACAAGCGCCGGCGATCCGACCGGTGTGTGGGCGAGCGCATAGACCAGCGCGCCGACTGCTGCCGCGGGCAGCCACCGCATCCGGCGTGCGAGGGCGCCCTGCACGGCGCCGCGCCACACGATCTCTTCGCCGATCACGATCACAGGAAGCAGGACCATCGTGGCGATCGATCCGCGACCACCGAACGCCGCATAAAGCCGGGAGACATCGCCGAGTAGCGCCGGGAACGCCGTCGTGACGGGCCCGAACAGGGCCGTGGTGCCGCCCGCCATGACGAGGCCCGTGCCGATGCCCAGCGGCCACAGACGCGCGTGCCGACCGTTTCCGATGACCGCACGTCCTTCCAGTGCGAGCGCCGTCGCCGACAGGAGCACGGCGCTCACGCCAAGCGCACCCCAGATACCGTAGGCGTGCGATCCCCAGGCACCCAACGCCCACAGCAGCACCATCGCCAGCGCTGTCAGGTCCTGCCTGGTGTGAGACAACACCATCGGCGTGGCCGCCGTCGTCACGGTTGGCCCTTGCGCCGGTTCGTGCCGGCCAGCAGGCGTTCGATGGAGCCCCAAAGCCCTGATACCAGGCCGCTGCGCTGCTCATCCTCGATGGCCAGGCGCGCCGCCTCGTCGAACGTCAACAGCTTCGTGTGCCCGATCAACCCCCAGAACCGACCATCGTGCGCCAGCAAATCAGTCTTCAACCCCACGACCACTTCGCGGGCGACGGACCACTCGGCACGGGTCACGAAGCGGACCCAATGAGACGAGAGTTGGGGCGACAGGAATGGTACCTCGATCATGATCGGCTTCCGCGCGCCGAGTGCGGCAGCCGTGCGCTCCAGAATCTCCCGGCCTGAGAGGATCTCGGGGCCCGGCACATCGAACCACTCGCTGCCGTGGATTTCCAGATCGAGTGACCGGACCAGCGCGGTCGTCACGTCCGCGATGGCGACCGGCTGCGTGCGCGACTTCAGCCAGCGCGGTAACACCATCACGGGCAGGCGCGCCGCGAGATCGCGGACGATGAGCCAGCTCAAACTGCCGTGGCCGATGATCATGCTCGCGCGCAGTTCCACGGTAGACACCCGGCCACCGCGCAGTGCGTCGCCCACCTCTTGTCGGCTGCGCAGGTGCTCGGATGCCTCCGCGTCTGGCGCGACGACACCGCCGAGATACACGATGCGTCGAAGCGGTACCCGCTCGGCCGCCCTGGCAAAGTTCTCCGCCTGGCGACGCTCCGCTTGGCGAAAGTCGTCGCCATGCGAGGACATCCCGTGCACGAGGTACAGCGCAGCCTCACAACCGTCGAGAGCGCGTGCCGTCGACTCAGCATCAGCGACGTCAAGCGTGATCCACTCGCGCGCCGGCCAGCGCGCCGCCGCACGCGCAGCGTCACGCGTCGCACAGCGGACGCGCCACTTGGCACGCTCCAGAGCGGCGAATGCCGCGCGGCCGACGAAGCCCGTCGCGCCGGTCAAGAGAACCGTGCGAGTGGCCGACACGGGGGAGGAGATCACGTCGACCATGGTGTCACACGATCGATGACGAGCCTCGCGACGCCAGGAACGCGCTGCCGTGGGGTCACTGCGGGACCGCGAAGACCAGGGCGGAACTGCGCGATTCCGGCGGTCGACCGCATTTGTCCTAAACGGTGACACAACCGGGCTGCGCTTACGAAAAACCTTCGAGAGAGACTGACGGGAACACCCTGGCGTCGGCGTGCGCGTGGGCGCGGCCGTGTCTTTGTGCTAGTCCGCGGCAGTCCCGGCTTCAGCGGCAGGTTTGATCGGCCACAGCAGCGAGGCCACGATGCTTCCGAAGAGGAGCACGCCGATGACGCCAAGGGACCAGCTGATTGGGAACGCGCCGTCGAACATCTCGTTCAGCCAGAGCATC
>JBEBGB010000590.1:0-3499 GCA_040081675.1 Vicinamibacterales bacterium | reverse complement strand
GCGTTCCTCGCGCGCGTCAACGTCTCGGCCGCTGTCAGTTAATGGCGGGTTTTGCGGTGTCGATTAATGGCTGGATTTGGGTGTCCACCGAGGCAGCCGAAGGCGGGTCGCGATCTCTATCGTGCCGGCATTGCCGAGGTTGAGCCACACGACCTTCGGAGGGAAGCCCTCGATGAAGCTGCGCTCCCGGAAGTCCGTGTCCTTTGACACGATGATGAACCCGCCCGCCTTGGCGTGCTCCCAGATCTCCGCATCGGAGCCAGCGCGGAGGCCGACGTCCCTGACGTGGAGACTGGCCGGATAGTGCGAACGAAGATGGGCGACGAGTGAAGGACTAAGGTTGGCGTCGACGAGCAGCTTTACGCCACCGAACTCACGCGCCGCTCACGCGTGGCGGCGAAAGCCAAGCTCGCCAGAATATCTTCACTGGACAGATCCGGGAAGTCGCTCAAGAGCTCCGCCTCGGTCATGCCTCCGGCCAGGTACTCGAGAACGTCGTAGACGGTGATACGCGTGCCTTTGATGCACGGTTTGCCGCTTCGAACGCCGGGATTCATGGTGATTCGGTCTTCCCATCCCATGACGCCGATTCTACCCCCTTCCAGCGGAACCGTTCCGATGTCGTGTCAATCGGTCAACGGCCAGTGCTCACCAGCGGCCGCTTACGATCGCATTTACGGCCGTCTGGTGCAGCACGTGTTGGGCTGCTTCATGTCCATCGGCGCCTCGGCCCGTCACCGCGTCTGAAATAGTCATGCACTCATCTTGCAGGTGCCCGCGAATGCCTCTTCACCGTCCGCAGAAGTTTCGACATGAATCTGGCTGCTGAGCAACGACCACGATCCGTATGTCTTAGTGCGCTCGAAGTTTACGATCGGCGTCCCAAAAGAGCTCTCCGAGTAGTAACCAAATCCAGTGTCACCGCCAGGCTGAATCTCCCACGAAATCATGGCGTCGTGATCAGCCCAGAAGACAATCCATCGGTATGTCTCTAATCGAGCGTAGAGCGTCGCTGGAGTGGTGACCTGGCCCGCCACGCCCGCGGTTCGTTCGACAACTCCCGGACACGTAAGACGGTTCTCCGTTGTTCCGAAATTGACGACGAGAATCAAGAATAGAAGGGCTGCCGCGATCAGGCCCCCGATACCCTTGACGACTTGCCGAACTGGTGCTTTCATGGTTGTGCGCGTTGGTTACTCGTAGACAGTGTCGAAGGTCACTTCACAGTCGGCGCAGGATGCCCGCGGAGATCGACCAACTCCATACGATGAGTGTCTCATCGCCCCTTCTCTGACGCTCATTACGTCAGCCCAACGTTAGATTTCAGCCGCGGGGGCGCATGATCGCACTCGCCGCCGTCGGCTGCAAATCATTGTTAGCCGGTCACGTTGTCTGAAAGCGCCTCGTGCCGCGATCCCTTTCCGAGGTTGCAATGCGAACACAGCGCTCGGAGATTGTCGAGGAGGGTCTTGCCGCCCCTCGAAAACGCGACGATATGGTCAACATGCAGCTCGCAGCCAGGCGTTGTGGCCGGGCTGCTGCCGCACAACACGCAACGAAACCTGTCGCGGCGCAGGACTTGATATCGCATGCCGAGCGAAATCTGTCGGACATCCCCTCTTTGCCGGAACGAGCGCTGAACGCGGCGTCTGACGAGGCCGGCTGATCGAGAAGGCTGGGTTTTACGACGCGGAGCGGCCGCAACCGGCGCAACGTTGCCGTCGGATTCAGCACGTTCGACAAACGCGACGAGCGCCTTCCGCCAGGTGCCCCACTTCGCCTCATAGGCTCCGGACGAGATCGATGAGGGCGGTCTGTCCATGTCTCCGTACTTGGGCTGACGTCCGTAGTGCGTCCAGACGGCCAATAGGTTTTCGAAGTACTGTTCATCGGAGTATCTGCGGCCGAGGGGCGAGATCGCGAGCCCTGCTCGGTCGAGCGCAATTTGCCAGGAGTCAAAGCGTCGACGAATCGTCTCGGCGTTCATGCGGCCGAGCGGCTGGAAGGCTTCGACCGTCACAGGCCGACCACCGAGTTTCTCAGCGACGAGACGAAGTTCTGAAAGCAACTCCTCGTCCGTGTACAAGCGCCGCTTCCGGCCTCGCCCACCCTTGCCTCCACTGAAGCGTCCACCCAAACCGGCGGCTGCCAGGGCCCGCTCCCAAGATCCGAAACGGCGACGGACCACGCTGGACGAGCACCTTGCTACCTTGTCGAATCCCGCCTCCGTGAGATGCGGCTGCGGTACAACCTTCGCGGCGCGTCGAAGTTCGGCGATGAGAGCCGCGTCGTCGTAGTTTTCGAGAGTCTTCAGCTCGAACTTCGGCATGTTCTCGAATTCAGATCCGGCTAACGTTGGCGCTGAGCCGCGCCGCGCGGCGTCGGCTCCAGCGCATGTTGGGCCGTTGTTCCAGGGAACCCGCGAATACGTCCTATCCTCGACGGCCTTCTTTCCCCTTCCGACGGAAGTTCTGAAACAACTCGGTGCCGACACAGCGTTGGCTCCTGGACGCCCCGGTGGGCCCCCGCCAGCACCGACAGACGTCCGCGGCCGCCGCTCACTGCGCTCCCGCCACCGGCAACGAGGCCGTGCCGGCCTGCCCTCTCCGCGCCCGGATTGACTCCGGTTCAACAACCTGGGTGCGCCCTATCGTCCTTCACCAACAGAAAATCGCCGGAATGGGTGTTGATGGAGGTTCGGTAGAGGAAGCCGCTGCATGCTGCCGTCCACTCGAGCGTGACCTTGCCCACCATGATGGTTTCGGGGCTCTCGGGACTCCGGCCCGCGGAAACTGTTCCCGTCCCAGTCATGCTGCATGCAGGGTTTGAGGTTGCGCCCGGGGGAACGGTTAGCGCCAAAGTGAACCCACTGCCGGATGGCGTGGCCGTCATCGTACCCACCACTGGGTTGAAGGTCACGCCGGCACCGACACCGCCTATACGAAGGCGGCCCGTGGCATTCGTCACGTCCTGAGTCGCCGTCCACTCAAGGCCCCAGCAGTGGTCTACGGCCCTCCCAGCGTCGAAGCGGCCACCCCAGCTCCCGGCCAGCTGGCTGAGCGTGGGTGTCGGGCCAACGGGGGTCTGGAAGGGTGGCTGGAGGTTGCACCCCGCCATCACTCCAGCCACCAACGCCGCGCATATCGTCCCGAATGAACTTCGACGCCAGAACGGGATCATGGAGGATCTCCTGATGTTTGAGTGCACACACGAACGTATCGTCCGGCGGGTCTGACTCGATACACAACGAGCTACGACGTCGCGCGTGGTCGCGCCGCAGGCGTGGGGATAGGAAACACTAGCAGGGGTTGGTTGATCGAACCGCCGTGATGAACCTACTCTCCGAATCGTCAATCTCCGAGGCCCGGGTCTCAATTCAGTCCTCTCCTTTCGTCTGCCCAACAAGTAGTCGGCCGAACTCGATACTCCAATACGCGCGCGGCCGTCGCAGTGTATCGCGGTGGTGGGGTGGATTCAATGTGTGCGGATCTCGCATCCC
>JBEBGB010000089.1:0-13068 GCA_040081675.1 Vicinamibacterales bacterium | reverse complement strand
CAGCTCTCCCTCGCGGAAGTGGCGGAATTGGCAGACGCACCAGCTTGAGGGGCTGGCGCCCGCAAGGGCGTGAAGGTTCGAGTCCTTTCTTCCGCACCATCCTTTATAATCAACAATTTAGGGCCACAAAGGCCGCGCCAATCAGGGCGGCCTTTGTGGTCACGTGGTCAAGGCTGTGGTCAAGAACTATGCAGATTCCCGGCACTGTGGGCCTCCCGCAAGGCCCCTGACCCCAGATCGCCCTCCCGCGAGCCGACAGACGCCTGGATATAAGGGTGCTCCCGCCGCTCGAAGCGGAGTTGACGGCCTGCCCTCGCGGTGCCACCGTCAGACGATGGCGCAGCAAGGAAAGAGGACCGGCCCGGCGGAAGGGTTTTCGTGCAGCGGATTCTGGTGGGACCCGAAACGCCCGGACGAGAGATGGCCGGGGACCCTGACATTTGATCCCACCGGGGGCGGGACGCTGGCGAGGATGCTGGAGCCGGACCCGCGCCGTCTCTTCAGCCTGGAAGACACCGAGACCTACGACCTAGTCCACGGCACGACCACGGAAGGCCTCAAGGTGACCCTGATCGACGCCTTCGAGCAGCGCGGCGACGACCTGTTCGCCAATGCCGTGGTGACCGGTGGTCACCTCGACGGGCGGGACCCGCTCGTGACGAACGTCGCGGCCGTCATCGACAACCTCGATGAGTGGTGGGACAAGCACGGAATGTCGGCGGACTCGAGCCGGTTCCCGAGCGTCGATGCCTCGTATCGCCAGCCCGAGCCTGCCGAGATCTACGCAGACGACTCGGTTCGTATTGCAATCCACTGTGGGCTCGGCGCTTCCGTCGAGCGCCGCCGGGTTTCGATCGAGGAAGAGGTGCGTATCGAGATCAAGGCTGTGGTGCCGCAGCGCCTAAGCCTCTTGCGGCGGCATATTCACGTCTGCCAGGACTTCATGAGTGTCGCGTCAGCGGCAGTGTGCACGGTCAAGGAGCTGCGCTTCGTTGAGCCTGTGCCGGAAGGCGAACGGGAAACAGTCAGCCTGTATCATGCGGTTCCCATCCACAAGCCCAGACCGGGCCGGTCGGCGGACTTTCTCTTTCTCAGCCGCGATCTTAGCGGGCACCTTCGCGATGCGTTCACATCGTGGCTCTCCGCGGCCGAGAGCCTCACAGCCATCCGCTCGCTCTACATGGCCGCGGTTCATGGCAAAGGGTTCCTGGAGGTGAAGCTCCTGTCGCTGGCCCAAGCGGTTGAGGGCTTTCACCGGTGGGAATGCAACGGGCAGGACAGGTACATGGAGCAGGCGGCGTATGAGCGTGATGTGCTTCCCTCCCTCATAGCGGCGATTCCTGGCACACTCGATCGATCGCACCGCGACGCGCTTAAGACGCGCTTGACGTACGGCACCGACTACTCACTCCGTAGGCGGCTGACTGCTGTTCCGTGAACATGGCCCGGCGATGGAGGCTCTGCTGCCGGCCCCCAAGACATGGATCGAGCCCATCGTCAGCCACAGAAACAATTTCACGCATCAGTCGATCGCCGAGACTCGCGTCGAGCGGGACAAGGTGGACCTGCTGCGCTGCAACCACGTCCTCGCGGCGCTGCTCGAGCTGTGCTTTCTGAAGACGATGGGACTCGATGCCGAGCAGCGCAAGGCATTGCTGCATCGGTCGCACAGGCACAAGCAGCTCAGGAGACGGTTCTTCGAGAACGGCGCAGTCTCCTGCCGACAGGACTGAGTCAGGACCATTCACGCGGCGGCGTCCGTGACAGGCAAGCGCAGGAAACGGGTTCCGCCGGCAAGCTCGAAATGCTCTCGCGCGATGTGGCGGTGTCCGGGTCTTCCGCCAGAGTGAGAACAGCGGCCACCGCGTCGTCCCTGAGAGGGCTCTCAACGCATAGTCTTCTGAACCAAGTTCGCTTCCGTCAGTCAGCCTCTCGGAATATGCTAGAACGACAACCGCAGTCCGAACTGCATTTCTCGAGGGTCTTTGGCGCTGAAAATCCGGCCCAAATTAGGGTTACCGAAGATGCGGTTCGGCAGATCGAAGTTGGCGCGGTTGAACAGATTGAAGATCTCCCATCTGAACTCGAGACGCCGTGCGCTACCAGCAGCCCAGTCCTTGGCCAGCGAGAAGTCAACGTTCGCGTAGCCAAACCACAAGTCGATCGTGCCGTCGCTGAGTGGCGTCCACCCTTCGTAAGCGGGGATAACGGCCTGGCCTCGTGAATACGACAGCATTTGATCCGAGCTCTCGGCTTCCTTGAGGACCGTCGGCCCTTGCGCGGCCGGTGTCGGCTGCTGCGCGTAAAGAGAGTACGCACCAAGAAGGACCAACAGACCGAGCAAAAGGCTCGCCGTCGACCTGGCGCGATCAGATGACGTTAACTGCATAGACACTCTTCTCCAGAACCGGCCGCTGGGCCGGGGTTCAACACGCGGGATCTTACGCAAGTGGGAATCTGGTGTCCCGAAAATGTGCGAAAAAAGCCAATTTATTCGCCGAAAGTGTCCGATACGACCGATCTTTGATCCTGGACGAGGCAGACAAAAGCCACCGCTTCACTCGTACCGAAGTGCCTCGATGGGCTCGAGACCAGCCGCCTTGTGGGCGGGGTAATAGCCGAAGAAGACACCGATGGCCGTCGAGAAGACGAACGAAATCTCGATGGCCAGCGCCGAGATCAGCGAAGGCCAACCAAGGGCCCGCGCCACCATGGCGGCGGCAGTCCCGCCAATGAGAACGCCGATTGCACCGCCGAGAAGACTCAATAGGACCGACTCGCTGAGAAACTGCAGGCGAACATAGCTCGGGCGTGCGCCAACGGCCATTCTGATCCCGATCTCCCGAGTCCGCTCCGTAACCGACACGAGCATGATGTTCATGATGCCGATCCCACCGACCAGGAGAGAGATACCCGCGATACTAGCCAGCAGCAGCGTCATGATGTTCGTCAGTTGCTCGAACGTCTGCGCCACGTCTGAATTGCTTCGCACCAGGAAATCGTCCTCTTCCTCTGGCGCGAGCTTGTGGCGCTGCCGAAGCAGGTCCTCGATCTGCCGCTGCGTGAATGCCGACGCCTCCGGACTGAGGGCGGACACAATCGCCTGGTTGATGGAGGGGAGCTGCTGGCCTAGGAGTTTCCGCTGCACGCTGGTATAGGGCATCACCGCAGTGTCGTCCTGGTCCTGGCCCACCATCGTCTGCCCCTTGGCTTCGAGGACGCCGATCACGCGGAACGGCAAGTTCCTGACTCGGATGCTCTGGCCAATGGGGTCGCTTCCCGCAAACAGCTTGTCAGCCACCGACTTGCCCAACACGACCACTCGAGATGCAGCCTTCACGTCCCCATCCGTGAAGAACTCCCCCTCGTGCATCTTCCACGACCGTATCTGCGGAAACTGCTGGTCGGTGCCCTGGATCTGCGTAAACCAGTTCTGATTGCCGAACACCATCTGCGCTGACGCGCGAACGACGGGAGACGCGGCGGCAACGGTCGCGACCTCCCGTTCGATGGCCACGACATCCTCGTCGCTCAACGTACTGACCCCGCCCATGCCCATGTTGGCGCCGAAGTTCCTCGTGTTCCCCGGCATGATGGTGAGCATGTTGCTGCCCATCCCGCTGATCTGATCCAACACCATCGCCTGCGCTCCCTGTCCAATAGAGACGAGGGCAATCACCGCGCCGACGCCGATGACGATGCCGAGCATGGTCAGTGCGGAGCGCAGCTTGTTCCGTCCGAGCGCGCGAACCGAGACCTTAAGGATGGCCAGCAGGCTCATCTTCATCGCTATCCTCCGTGACTGGCAGCGCAGCCAGGTTCTCAGCCGCGTCCCAGCGATCGACAACGGGTTCGTCGCGACGGATCCGCCCGTCGCGAAACTCGACCAGGCGTGACGCGTATTGCGCAACATCGTGCTCGTGCGTCACGAGGACGATGGTGAGGTTCTGCTCGCGATTGAGCCGCTGGAAGATCTGCATGACCTCGATTGAGGTCCTTGTATCCAACGCACCCGTTGGCTCGTCGGCCAGGACGATCGACGGTCGGTTAACGAGCGCCCTAGCTATGGCGACGCGCTGCTGCTGCCCTCCTGAGAGCTGGCTCGGCATGTTCCGCTCTCGGTCGGCGAGTCCCACGTCGACCAGCGCCGCGCGGGCGCGGCGGGTGCGGTCACCAGCAGACACCCCGGCATATACGAGAGGCAATTCAACGTTTTCAAGCGCGCTCGTTCGGCCGAGCAGGTTGAAGCCCTGAAAGACAAACCCGATGTACTGGTTCCTGATATCAGCACGCTCGGCGCGATCCAATCTCGAGACGTCCCTGCCCTCCAGCAGGTATCTGCCGCTCGTTGGTTGATCCAGACAACCGATGATGTTCATCATCGTCGACTTGCCTGACCCAGAGGGTCCCATGATGGCCACGAACTCGCCTCGATGGATCGCCAGTGACGGACCGCGGAGTGCGTGGACCTCGATCTCTCCTGTCTGATACACCTTGCGGATGCGTTCGAGCTGCACGACCAGATCGGCGTGTGTCGGCCCAACGACTGGGAGCTCGCGGCTTGAGTCCGCAACAGCGTCGGCGCTAGAAGCCGCCACGTCCGCCTCCGGGAGGCGGCCCAAAGGGTCCACCGCCTTGCGCGGGCCTAGTCGGCGCGGGTGCGCTGACCCCATCAGCGGTGATGACCCTCTCTCCTGCCTTCAGCTCACCGGAGAGCACCTCTGAGCTCGCTCCATCACTGATACCAGTCAGCACGTGACGCACGTGCACCACGCCATCTGTCCCGAGTACAAACACGTCTCCTGGCTTCGCCGCGCCGCGCTTGGGAGCCGCAAAGTGGACTTTCTGCGCCGCATCCCATTTCTGCCCTGGCGCCAGCGGTCCCAGACTCACCGAACTGGTTTCCTCGGCCGCCGTATCGGCCTCGGGCGCGCCGTCGTACTCGGTCGACGAGACACTGCCAGACATCTCCCGGTCACGCGACATCCCAGCCGGCGTATAGCGAAGCGCCGCATTGGGAATCCTCAGCACGTCGTCGCGCTGCTCGACCGTGATCGCGATGTTCGCCGTCATGCCCGGTCGCAGTCTCATGTCCCGGTTGTCAATGGCCAGAATGACACTGTAGGTCACAACGTTCTGGACCGTCTGCGGACTCAGACGAATCTCGGCGACCTTCGCCGTGAACGACTCGCTTGGATACGCGTCCACAGTGAAGTGCACGTCAGCAGCGGCCGAGACGACGCCGATGTCAGCCTCATCGATGCTGGCGTTGAGCTGCATGCGCGTGAGATCGGTCGCAATCGAGAACAGCGTCGGCGCTTGCAGGTTGGCAGCAATGGTCTGCCCCACGTCGACGTTGCGCGCGATCACCACGCCGTCCACCGGGGAATAGATGTTCGTGTACTCCAGATTGACCGCGGCGCGATCGAGTTCCGTGCGCGCCTGCACAAGCTGCGCCTTCGCCTGATCAATCTGCGCTGCCATCGCGGCGCGTTGGGCTTCTGTCTGGGTCACTGACGCAGCCGCCTGGTTGAACTTCGCGCGTGCGGAATCGGCGTTGGCTTTCGCATTCTCGAGTTCCGTCGCCGAGATGAGTCCCTTCTTCGCGAGTTCATCGGCTCGGGAAAAGGCCGTCGCGGCGTTGTCCCGAGCGACGCGGGCCGCTTCAAGGTTGGCCTGAGCGCCAACCACATTCGCCGCGTTGACTTCCAGGTCCGCCGAAGCGCTCTTGACGCGGGCCTCGACCGCCGAAATGTTGGCCCGCGCATTCTGTACCGGCGTTTCAAGGTTGCGCGGATCGATTCTCGCGAGCAGCTGCCCTTGCTTCACGACCGAGTTGAAGTCCGCGTACAGCTCCTTCATTTGTCCAGAGACCTGGCTGCCGACCTGCACCATGACCACTGTCTGGACGACACCTGTGGCGTTCACCACGTTGCGGATAGGGCCGCGCTCGGCCATGACGGTGAAATAGGTCACCGCCGCCGGGCGTCGGGTTCGGGCATAGAGCGCAACCGCGCTGCCGAGCACGGCAACCGACACCGCGACGATCAGGAGAGTCTTGCGGGACATCGACATGATCCGAGCCTACCTGTCACGCGTAAGGTGGTCATGTGCCCCCTGTAAGGTTTTGTAAAGACCGGCAGAGACGGCAAGTAGGCCTCCTGCCGCGTGTTACCGTCCTGATCAATGCGGCTGCTGGTCGTCGATGACGACAGGGAACTGTGTGTCTTGCTCGGTCAGCTTCTCAGTCGGGAGGGGATGGACCTCGAGTACGCCCACAGTGGGCCCGCGGCCGTTGAACGAGTCCTTGCGAGCGCCATCGATCTGGTGGTGCTCGATGTGATGCTGCCGGGCATGGACGGCTTTGACGTCCTCCGCAGTATTCGCCAGACCAGCCGCGTGCCCGTGATTATGCTCACAGCCAGGGGTGACGACATCGACAGAATCGTCGGACTGGAGCTTGGAGCGGATGATTACCTGCCAAAACCCTTCAACCCGCGTGAGCTGATCGCACGAATCCGGGCGGTCCGGCGACGGCTGGATCGCACAGGCGATCAGACCGATGTCGTCTCGGTCGAGACCGTCTCGCTTGATCTCGGTGCCCGGGTGGTCTCGTGCGACGGTCGCCGTGTCGAACTGACCTCCTTCGAGTTCGACATTCTCGAAATGCTGATGCGGACGGCCGGGCGAATTCTGACTCGCGACCAGATCATGGAACGTCTATACGGCAGGGCCGCGGGTCCACTCGATCGCGTGGTCGATGTCCATATCAGTAATCTCCGTAAGAAGCTCGGCGCGGACGCCTGGCGAATCCGCACTGTGCGAGGCGCCGGCTACCAGTTCTCCCGGCAGACCGCAGGCACGGAGGAATCGTGAAAACGCTCTTCGCGAAGATTCTCGTCTGGCTGCTCGCGACGCTACTGATCATGGTTGCTGGCCTCGTGGTCATCGACATAGTCGGCGGTCCGGCCTCGACGGGACCGCGAGGGCCCGCGATGTTCTTCGACGAGGCCGCGCATGTGTTCGACGTTGAAGGCAGGACCGGGCTCGAAGCCTATCTCCGGCGAACGGAGGCGGCCATGGGTGGTCGGTTGTGGGTGGTGGGTGCCAATGGACGGGACCTCGTGTCTGGAGAGGATCGGACCGAGATCGTCCGCAAAGCCAGGGAGACGACACTGCCGTTCGTCTTCGACAGATCTGCACTCGTCGTCCCGCGGCTCAGTGCCGACGGGCGCGCGTTCTTCTGGGCACCTCCTCCGTTTTCAACTGGAGTCTGGATCCAGCGGCTTTGGCTGATCGGTTCGGTCCTGGTCGTGCTCTGTTACGTGCTGGCTCGACATCTGACGGCGCCTCTACGGGGGCTGCAACGTGCCGTGGACCGATTCGGGCGCGGGGACTTCAGCGCGCGACTCAATTCTGACCGACGTGACGAATTGGGACAGCTTGCGGCCACGTTCAATCAGATGGCGGAACGGATCCAAGCACTCCTCGAGCATCAGCGGACGCTGCTGCGCGACATCTCGCACGAGCTGCGATCGCCGCTCACCCGCCTTGGGCTGGCCGTTGAACTAGCCCGTTCGGGAGACGGGCACGACGAGGGCCTCGATCGAATCGCGCTCGAAGCCAACCGCGTAAACGAGCTGGTCGAGGAGCTCTTGTCGCTGGCACGAATCGAGAACCAGCACAACTCGCCAAACAAGACGCTGGTGGATCTAGACGTCCTGCTCAAGGATCTCGTCGAGCTCTGTTCCCTCGAAGCCTTCACGAACCACTGTCAGCTCCGCGTGAAGTCAACTCCACACCTGACGGTCAGCGCGAATGAGGAACTCCTCCGGCGTGCACTCGAAAATGTGATCCGGAATGCCATCCGATACGCGCCGGAGCAGAGCGACGTGAACGTGTCTGCTGAGCGTCGGGGACGCAACGTGCGAATCAGTGTGCAGGACTCAGGACCAGGCGTTCCCGAAGCCGCTCTCTCTCGGATCTTCGAACCGTTCTTTCGCGTCGACGAGGACCGCAACCGGGAATCTGGCGGCAGTGGCCTCGGGTTGGCGATCGCCCATCGCTCAGTTGAACTGCATGGCGGTGAGATCAGCGCCCAAAACATGCGCCCTGGCCTTGAGGTACGTATCGAGTGGCCAGCCGGCCATGGGTTCGCATCGTGACCTGACGGCAGGATTTGACCTTCGACGCCACCAAGCGTTGGGGCAGAGTTTGCCCGCACAATCTGCAACTAGGCCATCGCCGGACTCGACCAGAAATGCTAGAGGTACGAGTCTGATCACCAAATAATCAGCCCAGATCAATCAACGAGAGAGCAACCGTCGGCGGGCTCAGTCCTCGCCGCCTGCCGCCACTGCCATCGCAGCGGCGATGGGCGGAATAACGGCAACAGCTCTACGACCGAGGAAGGAGGCCATATGGCCGATTACTCACCGCAGCGACGCGAACTGATTCAGAACAAGACCGGCGACGGGTACGCCAAGCGCCGGCCCGACGGAACCTTTAAGTCGATGGATGAGCGCGGTCCGTCCCTCAGCGCGGATGTCCGCCAGCAGCCAAGCGCGTAGCGCCGTCGGGGTTTGGTGACTCAGGAGATCAACGGCACCGGAAACCCTGAGGTCAGCAGGCGCAGGCCGTCCTCAGATCGTCATGCTCGAAAGCGGACGCCATGCGGTCGATGGCGGCTTTCGATAGGCCGTGCCCGGCGGCCTCGGCACGCCACGTGGCGACGGCGCGGCCGACGGTTCCGGCGACCTCCCGCGCCTCCGGGTCGCTCAGCTCGAAGTAGCCCGCGACCTCCATCGCCAGGGTGAGCGACGCAGTGGTGTCGTCTTCGTTCACAGCCGTGCTGAGGATGCGCGGCTTCACATCAACCGGCACCGGGTTGAGGTCGTAGGCTGGCGAGAGTCGCCATCCCCCCTGCCCTTCGTAGAGAAACCCGTGATTGCGCAGGTGGTCGTCGGTGTTGGAGATCAGGATGTTGAACACGAGCCGGCGCCATAGCGCGTGAATGTCCTCCCGCGGCGCAGCCCCGTGCTGGCGCAGGGCGTCGACGATTTCGAGGTAGCTGCGGGTCTGGTTGTCCCGGGCTCCGAGCATGCTCATGGCCGAAAGGAACGGGATACGGCGAGCGCCGTCCCGGTCGAACCGCCGCAACAGGAGTACGGCTCTGCCCTCAACCGTTTCAAGGCGGGCTGAGGCCACGGAGAGGCCGGCCTTCCGCGCAAGTTCCAGGGCGACCGCTTCCCAGATCACCGTGTTGTATTCGTCATCGCGCCGGGGGAACTTCGCGATCGCGAGGTGGCCGTCTTGCTCTCTGACCGAGGCCTTGGGCCTGGCACCGCCGAGCGACGACCCCGGCGCCAGCAGCAATCGTAGGTCTTCGTCGGTCGGGTCTTCGTCGATGACGCGCTCGGTAGCGGAAAGCAGTCTGGGCAATTCGACAAGCGGCGGGATGCGCTTGACGCCGTGCTCTCGTAAGAACGGACCGCCTTCGCGCTCGGCAAAACGCAAGGCCCCCTGACGCGCTTCATCATCCACAAGGAGGAGATAGTCGATTTCCTGGAGCGTCCGCGGCGTCGTTCCCTCGAGTTCCGCGCGTCGGCGCTCCATCCGTCGCATGAGCGCGCGGCCCCAGCGATCGGGCGCTGAGTCGCCGATCGCGCCAAACATCGGCATGTCCGCCTGCGCGTGAAACTGGCCGGGGTCGAGACCTAAGGCGGGTTCCAGGGAGAACCGCATCGCATGCTGCAACCATCCGGCGTCGTACTGGAACGTCGCGGTCTCCTTGTTCTTGCGGACACGCGCCCACAGGCGTCCGACAAGATGCGGGACGCCTTCGAGATCGGCATAGACAAGAGCCTCTCTGTCCATCACGCGCCCTCGCTGGGTTTCTGTTTACGCGCGCGAATGCGCTGAGGCAAATGTTCTTCTTCGAGCTGGAGCCCGACGGAGTCATGCCGGGGATCCGCAACATCGGCGAGCCGGTCGACCATTCCCATGACGAAGAGCACCGTGGCGTAGATGCCAAGCGCAACGCCGGGATCGCCCTTTTCGATCTTCACGAGGGTTGTGCGGCTGATGGAGGCGCGCTCGGCCGCGATGGCCACCGGGATGCGCCGGCGTCGGCGGGCGTCGCGAATGTCCTGCCCCAGCTTGCGCAAGGCACGCTTGACGGGGATAGGCAGGCTGACGGATGCTCGGCTCGTTCTCATATATTAACGTCCAGTTTTATGTTCTATAAAGTATTTAATATATATTATTATGGTCGTTAAGTCAATCCTGCAAACACACGAGACCAAGCCAGGTGAATCCCGGTCAGTGCTGGAACCGGCAGCGAAGACGCGGGCTACACGGACAATCGGCCAGCACCATGACGGCGCAGCCGCCGGGCTTTCGGCCCGGATTGATCACCGACGACCGGACGGTTCATCAGCCAGTCCTCGACCTCTGACTCCAGCCAACCGACCGCGTGTGACGTGAGCCGGCGGGGCTTGGGGAATTCGCCATCCTTCACCATCCGCCACACTGACGAGCGGCCCAGTCCTACCCGTTGCGAGACCTCAGCGATGCGCAGGATGCGAAGTGGTGACGGCGCCACTGATGATGTTGTCGTTGTTCTTGATGACGATGTCGTCACCGCGGCACACAGCCGTATGACCCGGCTCAGGGCGGCGGCGAATTCGTGATGCGTGCCGACCAGGAGATCGGCGTCGCGACGGATTCGGGATGTGATTTCGGCGGCCTGGCTGCGGAACGCTGCCAGCTCTTTGATCAGTTCAGATGGCTCTTCTGGCAAGATGACCTCGCCAGATCATCGATCGCAGGCTTGACCCATTTCCAGCTATGAGCGCTGCTGCGCCGCCGGGAGGCGGCGCCGTCTTCGGCGCTTAGCTCGCCGGACGCAACAGGTCATCGCCTCTGTTGCCTCGTCATCCCCGGTCCCGCGGTCCGGCTCGCAACCGAGAGCCTGGAGGCAGGCGATGCGAAGCTCCGAAAGGTCGCGAAGCGCGAGCTCGATGCTGTTATCCATCGAATCGATCGACCTGCCGGCGTTCGCGTGCTTGGCGAGCTGATTGATGTTCGAGCCGATCTTCCCGAGTTGGGCCAACAGCTGCGCGACGGCCTGAACGTTGATGCACGGCCGGCGTGCTGCAGGCGGCGGCAGAGTATTGAAGACGGCGTGACGCAGTAGCGCGCCGATCGAAACGCCGGCCTTGTCCGCCATGCGGCGGATGGCCTCCGCTTCCCCGTCGTCGAACCGCGCCGTGATGACGCGGCCCTTCTTGCGTTTCTCCGTGCCGCTGCCCGCCATCGGGCTATCTCCTGTCCTCTGGCGTTCTTCGCGTCTCGTTTCTTCTGCTGTTCTCGCTTCTCCCGAAACTGCTCCAGCCGGTCTGCCGCGTGCATCACGCCAGTGCTCTTGGCGCGGAGGTAGATGGACGTGGTCTTGATGTCCGAGTGCCCAAGCCATGCGCTGATCTCGTGGAGCGGCACGACACCGCTCACCCATGGTGTGCTCCGCACGGGCTTCCTGTCGAGAGAGCGGTGGTATTTACCTTCAGGCGAATTATATGGCTGGATATGGCTGGACTTCTGGCTGGTGCCGGGCTATAAGGGGTCAGAGATTTATAGCTGGATATGGCTGGCTTTATGGCTGACACCCTCAACGCAAAGACCTTGGTCATCGAGCCCGAGATGCTCGACGTCATCGCCGAGCTCGACGAGTTCAAGGGCGCCTGGCGCGCGCTGAGCACGCTGGCGCCCGAGCGCCTGTCCGCCTTGCGGCGCGTAGCGACAATCGAGAGCATCGGGTCGTCAACACGCATCGAGGGCAGCAAGCTATCGGATCAAGACGTCGAGAAGATCCTCTCCAACGTCGAAATACGGTCTTTCGAGACGCGGGACGAACAGGAGGTCGCTGGCTATGCCTCCGTGATGGAGACCATCTTCGCCTCATGGTCCGTCCTGCCGCTCACGGAGAACCACGTCCGGCAACTCCATCGCGACTTGCTACGTTACTCGTCCAAAGACGAACGGCATCGTGGCGACTACAAGAAACTGGACAATCACGTCGAGGCCTTCGACGCGAAAGGCAAGAGCGTTGGCGTTGTGTTTCAGACGGCAAGTCCATTTGATACGCCGCGCCTGATGGCGGATCTGGTCTCATGGACGACTGCGGCTCTGGACAATCGCACGCTGCATCCGCTGCTGGTCAGTGCCGTCTTCGTCGTCGTCTTTCTGGAAATTCATCCGTTCCAGGATGGTAACGGCCGCCTGTCACGAGCGCTGACGACGCTGCTGTTGCTCAGAGCCGGGTATGCCTATGCGCCGTACAGCTCGCTCGAAAGCATCATTGAGCAGAGCAAGGATAGCTACTATCTGGCGCTGCGTCTGACTCAGAAGACCACGCGCTCGAAAAAGCCGGACTGGCAGCCGTGGATCATATTTTTTCTGCGTGCGCTCCAGCAGCACAAGCGCCGCCTGGAATCCAAGGTTGAACGGGAGAAGAAGATACTGGGAGAGCTTTCCGAACTCTCCTTGCGCATCTACGAGCTGACGAAGGAGCGCGGACAGGTCAAGGTCGAAGACATCATCCGTGCGACGGGCGCGGCGCGCGGGACGGTCAAGGATCATCTGAATCGGCTGATCAAGAACGGCTATCTCGTGCAGCACGGCAAGGGGAAGGGAACGTGGTATTCGCTGCTCTGAGGCGATCCGCGCGCCCTGGTTGCCAACCGTTGTCAAGAATCTCAATCGCAGCGCCATCAGTTGCCACTGCTCAATAAGGTTCGAGTCCCCTCTTCCGCACCACATCGAAGAAGGGCCCGGTTCTCCGGGCCTTTTCCACATTGGGCTCCGAAAAAGCCAACTATCATTCCAGCCTTAGTGATCCCATGAGGGCATCGACGCTCGCGACCGTCCGGAAAAAGCACATGTCGAGCCGTGCATGGCCGGTGTGGCTCAGTCTGGGGATGCTGGTCGTGGCGGGTGGACTTGCCCTCGCGAAACACTTCGGCGAGGGCCCGGCGCACCTGCAGAGCGGCGGCCAGGTTCGTACGCTCT
>JBEBGB010000589.1:0-3503 GCA_040081675.1 Vicinamibacterales bacterium | reverse complement strand
GATCTCCATGCCATGTTTGCGGAAGAGCGCAGACGTATGGTCGCGGAAGCGCGAATGCAGCAGCTCGATCGAGCTTCCCTCCCGGACGGTGTACGTGCGCAACTCGAAACAGCGCGACGCCTTGTCGACGCTCTTGCTCGACGCTGGCTGTCCGGGGCCGCACGCTGGCGATGGCTGTGGGGGACGCGGGGCCGCGGCGGGCTGCCCGGCTTGTGCGCCGAGTCCGACCGTGCAGGCAAACACGGCGGCGACGACAAACGGTGACGCGGAAATCCGACTCATGACTCCTCCTGGCAGCGCGGGATCGCGCGGCGGCTGAAGGGCGGATGTTAGCACGCGTCTGCAGGAGACTGAGGGCGCGTCGTGACGTGTAGAATCGCGGCATGACCCACTCGATTCTCGGTCTGCATCATGTCACCGCCACCGTCGATGATGCCCAGCAAGACCTCGACTTTTGTCTCGACCTGCTCGGCATGCGGCTGGTGAAGAAGACAGTCAACTTCGACAACCACCACGTCTACCACTTCTATTACGGCAACGAACACGGCACCCCAGGCACCATCTGGACGACGTTCCCGTACAAGGAACGCGGTGTCCGCGTGGGCACGAAGGGCGCGGGGCAGGTGGTCGCGACGTCGTTCTCTGTTCCGGCGTCATCACTTGGCTTCTGGCGAGATCGATTGAAAGCGGCAGGAGTGGAAGCGCACGACATAGAAGGGCGATTCGGAGAGGACGCGCTTCGAATGACTGACCCGTCCGGCCTCTGGTTCGAGTTGATCGGAAGCGACAGCGACTCGCGGACGCCTTGGACGGGCAACGGCGTCGGCGGCGCCGAGGCGATTCGCGGCCTCCACAGCGTGACGCTGATCGTCCGTTCGCTCGGGCCAACACTCGCTCTTCTGACCGACGTGCTCGGCTACAGTGTCGTGAGCCAGAACAGCGCTCGGACGCGCGTTGCAGCAGGCGGTGCTGCACCTGGCCACTTCATCGACATCATTGAAGATGCCAGCGCGGACTCGGCTATCAACGGCCTTGGCACCGTTCATCATGTGGCAATGGCTATTTCAACGGCTGATGAGCAACTGCGGCTTCGTGAGGAACTGCTGCAGATGGGTCTGAAGGTCACTGAGGTTCGGGACCGCTGCTACTTCCAGTCGATCTACTTTCGCGAACCTGGCGGTGTCCTCTTCGAAGTCGCCACGATTCAGCCTGGCTTCGCGGTCGATGAAGAGCCGGCGTCACTCGGCCGTGCGCTCAAACTGCCTCCGTGGGAGGAGCCGCATCGCGCGATTATCGAAGTGGGCCTCGCCTCCGTCACGTATCGCTGACATGCTGCCGCACGAAGGCCAGCCGGTTGTCGAGGCCGGAGTTCCACTCGGCGAGTCACGCGCGGTCGTCATCATGGTGCACGGCCGGAACGCAGCGCCCGCGAACATCCTCGACCTGGCCAGCCGGTTCGAGCGCCCGAGCCTGACCTATCTCGCGCCCGCGGCGGCGAACCGCACGTGGTATCCACACAGCTTCATGGCGGAGCTGGCAAGCAACGAACCCGGTGTCTCGTCAGGTCTCGAAGTCTTACGCACCCTGGTGGCACGAGCCGAGACCGCAGGTGTCCCCCGCTCGCGCATCGTTCTCGCTGGCTTCTCGCAAGGTGCGTGTCTCGTGTCCGAATTTGCCGTCCGGCATGCCTCACGATTTGGAGGCATCCTCGTGTTCAGCGGCGGCGCTATCGGTCCCACGGGAACCACGTGGGACGTTGGCGGACACTTCGAAACAACGCCGGTCTTCCTGGGTTGCAGTGACAACGATGCACACGTGCCCGAAGTGCGTGTGCGTGAAACAGCCGAAGTGTTCACGCGTCTCGGCGCGGACGTGACGCTCAGGATCTATCCGGCTATGGGTCATCTCGTGAACGACGAGGAGATTGGTTTCGCGCAGCAGATCCTGGACCGCGCGTCACGCTGAACGAAAGGCACTAACACGGAGGCCACGGAGACGAACACGGAGGGCACGGTTTTCTCCTCATTGTCTCGTCCGCCGCGCAATCAATTCCCGCGGTCCCGTCGACTTTCGGCGATGGGCTCTGGGCGCTGATATGGCTTTGGGCGTGGAGCGAACGCTCACGCTGGGCAGTTCCTCTTCCGTGTCACGCCGCCAGAACCGCCCGGCCTTCCCGACTGTCCTGACCGTCCTGACCGTCGCGACCGTCCCCGCCGTCCCGGCCGCGAAAATGCGCCGCGGGCATGCCGTGTCAGGCGTAGAATCTCCGCTCCCTACACACCCTGCCGCAGTGCATCAAGGAGTCACAAAGAAATGGCCGACGAGAGAGAACTCACGGACACAACCACGAGTGACATGTCACGCCGCGACTTCGTCGCCCTGTCGGTGACCGGCCTCGCCGCAACGGCCACGGTAGGCGCCGCCGGACACGACGTCACAGAAACCGACGTCACCATTCAGACGCCGGACGGAACCTGCGATTGTGCGTTCATCTATCCGTCTACCGGCACGCACCCAGCTGTGATCATCTGGCCAGACGCCTTCGGGCTGCGCGTGTCGATGCGCGAGATGGCCAAGCGGCTCGCGGCGGATGGTTACTCCGTGCTCGTGCCGAATCCCTTCTACCGCATGGCCAAGTCGCCCGTCTTTGGCGACATCAGCAAGTTCAGCTTCGCGAATCCGACAGACCGCGGCAAGCTGACGCCGCTCATGGGCAGCATCACGGCGAACGACGCGGCCGAAAAGGACGCCGTCGCACTCATCGCGTGGCTCGATAAACAGAAGCAGGTCGACACGTCGAAGAAAATTGGAACGCAGGGTTACTGCATGGGAGGACCGCTGGTCATGCGCACGGCGGCGGCTGTGCCTAACCGGGTGGGCGCAGTGGCTTCCTTCCACGGAGGCGGCCTCGCCACCACCGCACCGAACAGCCCGCATCTGCTCGCGCCCAAGATGAAGGCGCGCCTCTATGTCGGCATTGCGTCGAACGACGACAAGAGCCAGCCTGACGCGAAGAACACACTGAATGAGGCATTCAAGAAGGCTGGGCTGCGCGCGAAGATCGAGGTCTACAACAGCTTGCACGGCTGGTGCGTTCCCGACATGCCGGCCGATCCGGCCGCGCCCATCTACAACAAGCCCGAAGCCGAAAAGGCGTGGACGGAACTGACCGCGCTGTACAAGGCGGCACTCGGGTAGGCAGGGTCAGGACGGTCAGGACGGTCAGGTAGGTGTGCGCGTTCGTCGGATCAGCAGCACTCCTTACCGACTGTTCCAACCGTCCCGACTGTCCAGGCCGTCCCGACCTTCCCGGCCTAGAAGGCCAGCAAGTACGTGACCTTCGCAATCACCGATCGATCCACGAGGTCGCCGGTCGTCTCGAGCCGTCGCTCGTTGTAGACAAGGAAGATATCGCTGAGCGGGCGGTGAATGACGTTGAACCGCAGGTTCGAGGTCCACTGCCGCGTGTCGGTGTTGTATTGCACCAGCGCGTTGAAGAACAC
>JBEBGB010000588.1:0-3506 GCA_040081675.1 Vicinamibacterales bacterium | reverse complement strand
GTCATCCGGCCTGTCGTGATCATGGAATCCACAGGTTCGCGCGATGTTCAAGTTGCTGGTCTGGCGACTCTGATTGGCGGTGATGAACCCAACCGAGTTGATCTCTGGGCAATCTGTGTGCTCGGGATGAGGGTCGGACGAGACCTGGTGCGAGATGCGGTCGTTGTTGGTGAATTGCACCTGACTGCCGCGCGGCACAGTGACGCTCGCCGGGCTCACGCCGGTCGTGGTGATGGTGATGGTCGCCGATGGTGACCCAGACGGTCCGGTGGCACCCGACTTGGCGCTGCTGCAGCCGGGGCCGACGGCGATGACCCCGAGCAGTACGACGACGATGTTCCGCATCAATCGATCCTGAACTTGGCGAGGTAGTAAGACAAGGCCCGCTGACTGATGCCCATCAACTCGGCCGCATCTTTCTTGACGCCCTTCGATGCTTCGAGCGATCGGCGGATCGTTTCCTTCTCCACCCACTCGATGTTCTGACGCAGCCGCAGCGAGGGGAGTCCGCTGACCTGAGACGAGGCGGCGCCCAGGACCGAGATCGCCTGCGCCGTGATCGTTGTTCCGGAGGACAACACCACGGCGCGTTCGATCGTGTTCTCGAGTTCGCGCACGTTGCCGGGCCACTCGTACTGCTGCAGCGCCGGAACGACCCCGTCGTCGATGCGGTCGATCCGCCGGCCCGTCCGCTGGGCATGCTTGCGCAGGAAGTGTTCAACCAAGGCGGGGATGTCATCACGACGCTCGCGCAGCGGCGGCAGATGAATCGGAATCACGTTCAGCCGATAGAACAGGTCCTCCTGGAACCTGCTCTCCGCAACCATCTGCCGCAGGTCCCTGTTCGTCGCCGCGATCACGCGCACGTCGATCTTCTCGGTGCGCTCGGAGCCCAGGGGCTCGAACTCTCGTTCCTGCAGCACGCGCAGCAGCTTCGCCTGCAGCGTCGGGCTCATCGTTCCGATCTCGTCCAGGAAGATGCTTCCACCGTCGGCCAGGGCGAACTTGCCCTTCTTCGACGTGGCAGCTCCCGTGAATGCGCCTCGCACATGCCCGAAGAGTTCCGATTCGAGCAAGGTTTCGGGAATCGCCGCGCAATTCACCTTGATGAGCGGCATGTCGCGTTGCGCGCTCCTGTTGTGGATGGCGCGAGCGACCAGCTCCTTGCCGGTGCCGGTCTCACCGGTGATGAGCACGGTGCTCTTGGTCTGTGCCACCAGTTCGGCGCGTTCGATGATCTCCTGCATCGGACGACTGCGTCCTACGATGCCGTAGTTACCGAACTGCTCGTCGCGCTCGGTCCTCAGGTACCGATATTCGCTCGTGAGACGCTGATGTTCGAGAGCCCGTCGGGCCACGACGAGCAGCTCGTCGATCTCGAACGGTTTCTGCAAGTAGTCGAGTGCGCCCAGCTTCATGGCCTCGATGGCGCTCTCGACCGTCGCATGCGCGGTCATCATCAGGATCTGCGATCGCTCGTTCTCGGGCGTTGATGCGACGTACTCACGGATCAGATCCAACCCACTCAGCTCTGGCATGACGTTGTCGACGACGAGCAGGTCGAACGAACGCTCGGCCAGCAGCTTTTGTGCGTGGCGAGGGTTGGTGGTGTCGACAACCGCGTGGCCCGCATCGCGCAACGCGCGTCCCAAGGCCTTGAGAATCTTTTCTTCGTCGTCGACCAGGAGAATCGTGCCGCGATGTGTCGTCATCAGGCGAATGCCTTGTCAACCGCGGGTGCCGGCCTGGGTGCCGCTGTCCGCGCAGGGAGCGTTATCCGAATGTCTGTGCCGCGCCCGGGTTCGCTGTCCACGGTGATCGATCCGCCCAATCCCTCGATGATGTTCTTGGTGATGGGCAGCCCGAGGCCAGTGCCGCCACGCTTGGTCGTGAAGTACGGATCGAACACACGCGACAGATCGACCCGGTCGATTCCGGCGCCAGTGTCGGCCACATTGATCGTCACCGTGTCGCCGTGCCGCCGGGTGGTCAGCGTCACGCGCTGTGTTGGCCGGTCGTGCACCGCATGCCTGGCGTTCACGATGACGTTGACCAGCGCGGCACGCAGACGCTCAGCGTCTGTATCAATCATCCCGACCGTCGGATCCGCATCGATGGTTACTGGCGCACCCTCTGCGACCTGGGCAGCCATGGCTGATTCACGGCAGAGCAGGTTGATATCTGCCAGCGCGAGATCGAAGGTGATGGGACGGGCGAAGTCGAGCACATCGTTGACGACGCGGTTGAGGCGTGCCACCTCGCCGTCGATGTCCGCCGCGCTCTCCCGAATCTCGTCGGATGTGGCTGCCGGTCTTCGCAGCGTGTGAAGCGCCGACTTGATGATCATGAGCGGGTTGCGGATCTCGTGGGCGATGACTGTCGACAGCCGCCCGAGCGACGAGAGGCGTTCGCGCTGCGACATCGTCCGCTGCGCTCGGGCGACGGAGTCGGTCAGCGTGTTGAACGTGGATGCCAGCAGCTGGGCGTCCTCATCATCCCAGCGGTCGTTCGAGCGCAGGACGATCTTCCTCGTGAGATCGCCCGTCGCCGCCACGTCGCGCATGACGCCAGTAATGGCCGCAAGGGGTCGTGTGATGGTGCGTGCGACCGCGAAGCTCAGAAGCGTCGCGAGCCCGACCGCCACCATGGCGGTGACCGCCACCTCGGTGTGGATCTCGTCGAGGAACCGGAGCTGCTCGGTGCGGGACCGGAGAATCAGCGCCACTGGCGCACCGCTGGCTGCAGCAGCCTCACCTGTGGTGAGCTTCATGGGCAACACGGCAAACTCTTCGCCGTGCAATGAGACATTGGTCACCGAGCTCGTGTGATCGACCACCGTCGATAGCGCGTCACGAGCGTCCGAGGGCAACGTGCTCGACAGGACCTGGCCGTTCATGGCGAAGGCGATATCGCTGCCTGTGAGCTGTTTCAGTTGGCCGGCAAAGGCGTCGTCGAGCAGGAATCCGACGCTGAGCGTGCCGAGGAAGTCAGGAGGCGCCAGCCCCACGGTGATCGGGACCGTGACCAGATGCAGGATGCCATCGGGCTGACCGAGCAAGGTCACGCTTTCGTGACCGGCCATGGCATCTTTCACCGCCGGCTGACCTGCCAGGATGCTGCCGCTGCGCGGAGCCGCACCCATGGTCGCCAGCACGCGACCCTTCTTGCTGGTGACGAGCAGAACCTTCGAGTTCAGTTGGGCGAGGTAGTCCTTCGCCATGTCCTGCACGGTGGCAGGATCGTCGGTGTCGACCGCCGCCTTGAGTTTGGGCGCGTCTGCAACGAGGCGAGCCATCATGGCGAAGCTTTGGGTTCGCGTGTTCCTGAATTGCTCGACGAGCGTACTGGTGGAGGTGATCTCGCGGCTGAGTGAGTTTTCAACTTCCCGTGTCACCCGCACGCTGACAACGTAAATGGCCGTGCCGATGGAGAGCAGGGAGAGCAGCGCCGTTGCCAGGAAGATGCGGCTCTGGAGCGACGACAGGAGTCTCATCGGAGGGTGAAAT
>JBEBGB010000587.1:0-3509 GCA_040081675.1 Vicinamibacterales bacterium | reverse complement strand
GTCATTGCAAATCGCTTCATCGAACAACTCCTTCAAATCCATAGTAGATGCCCACCCGTGCGAGCGCAATAGAGTGACGCAGCGACACAGTCAACCTGAGTGACCTCACGCGCGAACTGCCCATCGCAGCTTGGCGGACGATGAGCGCGGGTTCGCACGGCGCTCCTCCGCGCTCGCGCGTGTCACATCCTCCGCGATACGGCTGTACGATCCAGCGCGGAGACCGTCCTTGAATGCCTGCTTCACGCGCCGATCCTCTCCAGAGTGGAAGCTGAGGATCGCCACGCGTCCGCCAATGGCGAGACAGTCGGGCAGTTGACGCAAGAAAGTCTGCAGCGCACCGAACTCATCGTTGACCGCTACGCGCAAAGCCTGGAACACGCGGCGAATCGAGGTCTCGACCTCGTCATCGCCACTGCCACGCTTTGGAGGCACGACATCCCGCACGGCGTCGGCCAGCTCCGTGGTCATGACAATAGGCGCGAGGCGTTGTCGCTCTACAAGTGCGGTGGCCAGCCAGAGCGCGTCGGGCTGGTCGGCATTCTCTTCAAGCAACTGCGCGAGCTTGGCCGCGTCCACCGACGCGAGCAGTGCCGACGCGGGCTGCCCACGCTGCGGGTTCATGCGAAGGTCAAGCGGTCCCGGCCGCTTGTAGGTGAAGCCGCGCGTCGGGTCGTCGATCTGCATCGACGACAGCCCCAGGTCTGCCAGCAGCACGTCGGCCTGCGGCAGCGACTCGGCAGCAAGCAATCGGGCGAGACCGGCAAAGTTGCTGCGACGAACGATGAGCGACTCGGATGGAATATCGAGTGCGCGCAACCGTGCCTCGGTCTTCGGCAACTCGACGGGATCGACATCGAGCGCCAGCAGACGCCCTCCCGGGAGAAGGGTCCGAAGCAGTTCCGACGCGTGACCACCGTAGCCGAGCGTCGCGTCCACGGCAAGCTCGCCGGGTTTGGGCGCGAGAATATCGAGAATCTCGCGCACCATGATCGGCCGATGCGTACCGGCGGGTGTCTTGCCCGAAGCCAACACCCTCGCCACATCGTCGGCGTAGCGCTCCGAATCGAGCTCTTTGTACTTCTCGTGGAACGCCCGCGGATGACTGCCTTGGTAACGCGGCCGCCGTACGTGTCGTTGAGACGTCTCGTCGGTCATGCGTCTTGCGCGGTGAGTTGTTAGTGCAGCGCTGCTGCCGCAGTCGCCGCGTCTCCCTCGGCTGCGACCTCGGTTGCTGCGCGGACGCGCAGCGGCACGCCCTTGAGAAGGATGTGCAGCAGAACGGACGCGGACATGATGACGGCGCTCCAGAAAAAGATCTCCTGCAACCCGTGAGTCAGCGCGGTCTTCACGTTGAGCAGCAGCGTCTGCAGCAGTTGAAGGCCGCCCGGCACGGCGCCGAATATCTGCTCCAACTGCGGGCGCATCTGGACGAGCATCAAAGGGTTCTCGAAGATCTGCCTGGCCGCAGCGGGAACCGCGTCAGGAACGGACCGCGTGAACTCGTTGTGGTACTGCGTCAGCATCACTGAGCCAAACGCCGCCACGCCAACGGTGCTTCCAATCGATCGGAAGAACATGGTCGACGAAGTGGCGGCGCCCATTCGATTGCGCGGCGCGACGTTTTGCACCGCTATGGTGTAGACGGGCTGTAGAAACCCCATCCCCAGGCCCGCGACGACCATCGCTCCTGCCACATAGCTGCGCAGGGTGTCGGCACCCATGCGTGCAAACAGGATCATCCCGATCGCGATGAGAATGGACCCGGCAACACCAAGCACTTTGTAGTTGCCCGTGCGTGACACTGTCTGCCCACCGATGATCGCGCCGACGACGGTGCCCATGAGAAGCGGGGTGAGCAGGTTGCCGGACTGGGTCGCCGACACGCCAAGAACGCCCTGCATGAAGAGTGGCAGGTAGATGATCGTGCCGAACATCCCCATACCGAGGACAAAGGCCGCCACCGAGCAGATCGCGATGACCGGATTTTGAAACAACTCCAGCGGAATCACCGGCTCCGGCGCACGCGACTCGACGAACAGGAACGTGCCGAGCATCGCGACCGACAGCACCAGCAGCGAGACCACGCGCGGCGACGACCAGCCGTACTGCGTGGCCCAGGTCAACGCCAGGAGCAGCGGGACGACGGTGCCAATGAGCGTCGCGAATCCCGCCCAATCGAGCTGCCGATTCGAACCGCGCGGTTTCATGTGGGGAAACTCGAAGTAGATCGCCGCGACAGCGATCGCGCCCACCGGAAGGTTGACGTAGAAGCACGCGCGCCACGACCAGTTGTCCGTGAGCCATCCGCCAAGCGTCGGGCCGAAGATCGACGCCACGCCCCACAGGGCGGCAAACAGCCCCTGATAACGACCGCGTTCGATCGGAGAGAAAATGTCGCCGACGATGGTGAAGAGGATGCCGGTCACCATGCCAGCACCAATGCCCTGGAGTCCGCGAAACACGATCAGCTGCCCCATGCCGTCGAAGGGCAGAAAGGTGAGGTCGCCAGCAGCGCCGCACAACGCCGACGCCACCACGAACAAAATGGCGCCAAGCATGAAATACGGCTTGCGTCCGTAACGGTCGGAGAGACTGGCGAAGATTGGCACCGACACGGTCGACGACAGCAAGTAGGCCGTCGCCACCCACGGGTAGCGATCGAATCCAGACAGCGACGCAATGATCCGCGGTTCGGCCGTGCCCACAATCGTTTGATCGATCGCTGCGAGCAGCGCCGCGAGGAGCAGACCGGTCATGGTGCCGATGAGCTGCGGCCTTGTGAGACGAATGAGCCCCGACGTGACGTACACGGGCTCCGAAGGGACGGCCATTCGGGATCCTTGCAATTGGTGAACTAGTGACTTGGCGACTTGGCGAGTGGAATCTGGATTCACCAGATCTCCAACTCGCTCACTCACCAATTGTGTGCCGCACAGTTTACTCGTGGCGGTGCGCGTCCGGCATACCAAGCTTGTTCACGGTGTCGCGCTCGAAGTCGAATTCAATGAGCACCACAGGTTCCTTGCCAACCACCCACCCGTCGTGTCCCGGGTCGATGGCCACGATCTGCGGCGCCTTGTGCTCGACGACACATCCGTCCGAGTACTCGATGTGAATCTCGCCGTGCACGAGAAAACCAACGTGCGCGTGCATGCACAGTTCGGTACCGGTGACCGGCTTCATGTCCACAGCCCAATGAAACCCCGGCGGGTAGATCATCCGCTTGACACGTGCGGCGCCCGCACGACCCACTTCGAGCTGGACGTGACCGATGTTGCGGCGTTCGGCGCCCGTCACCGGCGCAAATAGCGATGCGGGAAGGGCGAGCCGCCGTCGCACGGCCTTCGCCTTGGCCTTCGGCGCCGCGGTCTTCGGCTTCGCGGGCTTGCTGGTTTTGGCGAGCGGCTTGGCCGCTCGAGTCGACACGCGCGTGCGGGGCGCTGGCTTTCGAGTGGATGCCTTCTTCCGTCCGGTGCGTTTCGCCATGATGTCCTCGCTGTTGCGGC
>JBEBGB010000586.1:0-3516 GCA_040081675.1 Vicinamibacterales bacterium | reverse complement strand
AAGGCAATCGACGCCACGAGGACTGCGAACGCCAACGTCGCCTGCGGCTTGATCGTCGCGACGAGACCAAGAAGGACGCCCACAATGAGCGCCTTGGCCGGCCGAGGCAAAGGCCGGGCAACTGCCACCCAGGTGGCTGCGCTCAATGGAAGCAGCAAGAGGAACTCGCGCTGCAGACTCAGGAACTCGCCGGATGCCAGATAGAGGATGCCGATGTAAATCGCCGCGCACCATCCGGCCAGCCTCCCGAACCGGCGGAGAATGCCGAATGTGACGCCAAGCAGCAGTGCGAGCGCGCCCATATCCACCCACCGCACGCCGAACTCCGAGTACTGCGACAGGCGACCAATCGCGATGTTCGCGGCGTAGACGCCGGGCATCTGGTTGTCGAAGAAGTCGCGATACGGCACGAGCTGCAACCTGTCGACGAGCAGCGCACCGTACAGCATGATCGGCGCATCCTGATACATGACACGCGACAGAGACGTGGCAGCGAGGGCGAGCAGATACGCACCCAAGAGGCCGAGCCAGATGGCAGGCCAGCGACTCATGGCTCGCGCGCCGCGCCTCACGGAAGCGGCTGCCCAGCCTCGACGCTGCGTTGCGCGACGGTGGATATCACAGTGCGATGCTTCGCGCCTGGCGCGCCGAAAGCGTCAGGTGTGTCGACGCGCTCGAGGTCGAGGACCATCTCGGGCCCCATCAACTGGCGCACCCGCGCCAGAAGGCGGGACTCGTCGACATGATCGAACGTCGACGTCGGCAGCACGCGCACTCGGAGCCGACCCAGTTCTTCCTGAACGAGCTGACCAAGAGCCACCGACGGCACCTCGTTGAAGACAATCGCGGCAACCGTCACCACGCGACCGTCCGGAGTGACGATGCCGTCGACGCTGCGTCCGCGAATCCTCCCGATCGTTGGCAGGAGCCGTCCGCACGGGCACGGGCCGGTTGACTCATCGACTTCCACCAGATCGCCCATCTCGTACCGTACCAGCGGCATGCTCATGTTGTGCAGGCCTGTACCGACGACGCGGCCGACACGCGTGTCTGTGACGGGGTCTGGCTGAACATCGACCAGCTCCCACGCGCCATAGTCGCCGTTGATGTGCATGCGGCCGGCCGGGCACTCACAGGCGCTGACCACGCGTTCCATCGAGCCGTACGCGTCAGCCACGGGTGCGGCGAACACGTCCCGAATGACGGCACGCGTGCCTGGCTCGAGCACCTCGCCCGTCGTGAACACCGCGCGGAGCGGCGGAAGTTCGAGCCGCGCGGCCCGAACAAAGAGCGCGAAGTGCAGCAGCGCCGCCGGGTGTCCCTTGAGAAACTGTGTGCGATGTCGTCGCATCGCGGCGGCAAAGGTCGCAACGCCGTTCGCCGAAATGCTCAACGCGTCGAGGAGTAAGCGTCCGGTGCCTCGCTGCACGCGAACAATGTCGCCGGGCCGTGTACGGCCGAAGTCCGACCAGGACAGTTGCGCAAACGGATCACCAAGTCGGTAGCCGAACCAACCCCAGTGACGCCAGTAGAACGCGAACTCGAGCGCATTGGTCTGCCTGTCCAACGCGATCGTGACTGGTGGCCCCGTCGTGCCGGTGGACATCTGCCGCGACACACGTCGGCGCGACGCGACCGACGACATGAGCTCGTCGCCACGTGTGCGGAGCAGATCTTTCGTCAGGATCGGCAGGCGAGCAAGATCATCCGGACCCGCAATGTCGTCCACCCGAAGCCCCGCCCTCGCGAAGGCATCCCGGTAGTACGGCACCGTCGCCTGGGCGTGGGCGAGAACGATCCGTAACCGCTTCGCTTGATAGGCACGCATGCGTTCGGTCGACCACCACTGGCCACGCGCGAGCAGCGTTCGATAGCGCAGCAGCGACCAGGGTTGAAGAAAGTCTACGGGCCGAAACGCGATGGCCATGAGTGGAGGGTCGACGCAGCATGACATGTCGGCTCGCCGAGGTCCACGGCTGACCATCGGCGTATAATTCGCAGCGTTTCTTCGCGCATCCAAGACCAACCGCTCACGTGGTGAACGCATTTCTCTTCCGAGCGGCCACGCTGGCGGCCGGCATCGTTCCGCGGCCGATCGCCGCAGCCGTTGCCTGGCTCGGTGCGAGCGTGTGCTGGTTCGTCCTGGGCACGCAGCGACGGATCGTCGAACAAAACCTGCAGTTCATCGCACCCGGACGCTTGGCTCACGAGCGCCGGAACCTTGGCAGACGTACCTTCCGAAACCTGGCCGCGTGCATGCTCGACCTCCTGCGCGTGCCCGCCCTGAACGCAGCGCAGCTCGAGGCGATGCTCGAGTGGAGCGGGCGAGAGCATCTCGATCGAGCGCTTGCTCACGGTCGAGGCGCGATCGTCATCGGCGCGCACGTCGGCAATTTCGAAATCGGCGGACCTGCTGTGGCGGCGCTGGGCTATCCCATTTACGCGTACGTCGAGGACCAGGAGATTCCGCCGAGCATGTATCGTGCGTATGAACGGTGTCGAAGCGCCACAGGACTGCGCTTGATTCCGCTCAGCGAGGGCGCCCGAGCCGGACGCCGCGCGCTCGCCGACGGCGCCATCGTCGCGCTACTCGCTGATCGTGTCATCTCGGGCGCGGGCTGCGAGGTGGCCTTTGCACATGGACGCCGAATCATTCCCACGGGGCCTGCTGCGCTGGCGCGTTGGTCGGGGGCTCCGGTTCTGTTCTTCTATCTCGTCCTGAATCCAGCGGGGACGCCTCGATACGTCGGCGCCATCGAACCCGTTGAACTCGATGCCAGCCTCGACGCGGATGGGGCGCTCATCGCCTGGACCGCAGCGCGCGTCTCGCGGCTGGTCAGTGAGTACCCAGACCAGTGGTTCGTGTTCCAACCCGAGTGGCTCGATCATCAGGGCTAGAATTCACAATCGATGCTTGGGTCGTCCGGGTTGATCGGGCACTTGTCGCCACAGCGTGAGCAAACCGAGGATGTGCGACAGGCCGATCCTTGGGAGGGCGCCAAGTCTGTAGACCTGGGTCTCGCCGGCCGATCGCGCGCGATGATGCACCGGCACTTCATTCACACGCAGATGCAATTGAGAGGCTCGTGCCGTGAATTCCCACCACAGTCCCTGTTCGAGCACGCCGAGCGTTGGGAGAACGGCGCTCAGTGCCTCGTGGGAGATCAGGACGTATGGGCAACTCGGATCGGCGACACGGGTCCGGAAGAGCAGCCGGAAGACGGCGTGGAACATTCCGGACAGGAGACGGCGGAACAGCGGGTCTCTTCGCGGATGTCGATTGCCAACGACAATGTCCGCGTCGTGTCGGCCATTCCAGAAAATCCAGAAATCACCCGGATCACATTGCCCGTCAGAGTCGATCGCGAGCAGGTAGGGTGCTTGGGACGCGCGCATGCCGTCGATGACCGCGCGTGAATATCCTTTTCGCGATGTGCCGGTGATGAGCGCGATCGGATACTGCGTCTGAAGCCTGGCCAGCACGTCGAGGGTCTTGTCGGTGCTTCCGTCCTCGCA
>JBEBGB010000088.1:0-13136 GCA_040081675.1 Vicinamibacterales bacterium | reverse complement strand
GGGCATCTTCGAGCCTGCCTTCTATGAGCTGCTGGCCGCGTCGTGGCCGCCGCTCGAGCTGTTCAAGCGCGACAGAGCCGGTCGAAAGTACGACCTCGTCCCCTCGTCACGGGCAGCCGACGCCAGGAGTGCCGGCTATGAGCGCCTGCCTCCGGAGCTGCGCGAGGTCTGGGACTTCTTCGTCTTCACAGTCAATCGCCGGATTGTCGCTCCGCTTCTCAACCGGATCTTCGAGCCCGAAATCCAGGCCCGTCTCAGACAGATCCAGGACGCGTTCAATGCCGGTCTCATTGCGTATCCGATGGAAGGCACGCGAGACTGGGTTTACCAGGCCAACATCGGGCGGTTCATGATTCGCGGCAACGGTTACGAGCTGAAACCGCACGTCGACTCCATGCCGTACCTCGTGACCGTATTGCACTACTTTCCTGACGGTCCTGGAGACGATCACTCGGGGACGATCATCTATAAGGCGGAGCGGCCCCTCGACTTCCTCGACTGCGTGCAGGACGGCAGCACGAAGTACTTCCATGACGCGGGCGTGGCCTGCGAGGAGGTCTTGCGAATCCCGTTCCGGCCGAACACGCTCGTCGCGTTCCCCAACACGCTGAATGCCGCGCACGGCGCGGTCGCGCCGTCGGCCGCGCTCCGCAAGGTGTTCCAGTACCACATCTCGCTCAAGGGCGACGACGAGAAGGTCTAGTGCGTGTTTGGTGGAGGCGAATGGGCCATCAGGGGCGAACGACATGGTGACGATTGAGCAATGCCCCGCCTGCCAGGGCGAGACGGCCACGATCGTGTGCCGTTACAACGGTCTGGTCCTGCTGAAGGACATGCAGACATCGGACCTGGCGCGGTACGACTATGCCTGCTGCCACCGGTGCGGTCTTGTTTTCGCCACACGCCGACCGGTTGGAGAAGAGTTCGACGGCCTGAGCCGGAACTTCAACGAGTTCCTCGGCCGTCCCGCGGGCGAGAATGCCAATCCGCTCGACAACGAGCATCCGCTGACCGACGCCGATCGCCAGGCACTCCGCCGCGCGCTGGCGGGGGGCTGGCTGGTCTCGGAAGACCACGAGCCCGGCGCGAAAGACTGGATGCCGTGGCTCCTCGCCGACCGCATGTCCCAGGGCTATCACGTGGACTGGCTGAGCGCGTCGGTGCCGCTTCAGGGCAAGCGCGTGCTCGAAGTCCGATCGAAGACGGGATTCCTCCTCGACGCGCTCCGCCGGTACCACGGGGCACAGGTCTTCGCGATGCCGATGTTCGAGTCACAGCAGTTCGTGATCGAACGGCTCTATGACATCCCGTGTACGAGGCGCGTCGATTTCGAGCAGTTCGACGTCCCGTACGAGGGGCAGTTCGACCTGATCATCACCAAGCACCTGCTGACCCACGCCCTCCATCCGGGCAAGATGTTCCAGACGCTGCGCGAGCACCTCGTCCCAGGTGGGCATCTGTACCTGTACGCCGAGACCGACGACACGCTGAAGTACCGCAAGGGGAAAAACCTCTTCGGCGAGCAGAAGTGTTTCCATTTTCAGAGCTTTGACCTCGGGACCTTCGTTCGTGTCCTGAGCTGGCAGGGCTTCCGCGTCCTCTTCGTCCGGCATCCCAAGCGCGGAGACAGCGAAATGACGTGTCTCGCGAAGTGGGATCCCGAGGTGCGCGGGCAATCCATCTCCGCTGAGGAACTCTCAGCCCGTCTCGGCATGTATCGGGCATGGCACGATGGCAGCGCGCTCGGCCTGCCGGCCGACACGCAGCAGGCGCTTGGCGAGGATATGGACGCCATTCGTGCGCGCGAGCACGCTCGGGCGGACGATGCGGATTCGCCGCGACCACTGAAGCCCGGAAAGGCGTTCCGCCTGACGCACGAAGAGGGCTACCGTGCAGTCAACGAGCAGCGGCAGGATCGGCGGCCGACCTAGCGGGCCCGCTAGACCTTGTCGGCGGCGTCCGCTTCAGCCCTGCCGAAAAACCACAGCCCCGACATGAACACGGCTGCCGCCAGCAGCGCCGCGAGCCCGAGGTCGCGGACGTTGAGTACGTCGATCCCGAGGATGCCGTACTTGAACGCGTTCACGATGGCCGCCATCGGGTTCAACGGCATCAGCCAGGCATACTTGTCCGGAACGTTGAGCGGATAGAGCACCGGCGTCAGGAAGACCCAGAATCCCAGGACGTAGCCAAGCGTGAAGCGAACGTCGCGTGCGACGAGCGCCGGCACCGACGTCCAGAGGGAGATTCCAAGCGCCAGCAGCCATGCCAGCGCCATCGCGACCACGGCCCAGCCCAGTTTCGCCGGCACCAGATAGACCACACCCGTCGTCAGGCGGTAGTAGACAATCGCGCAGGCGAGCACCGCCAGATTGATCGCGAGCGTCAAGAAGGCAGGGGTCATGATCGCAATCGGCAGAATCAGCCGTGGGATGTAAATGCGCGTCATGAATCCTCGGTTCAGCTCGAGACTCCTGGTCCCCCACGTCACGGCGCTGGCGAACAGCTCCCAGATGGACATACCCGTGACGAGAAACAGGAAGTACGGCACGCCGGCTGACCCGACGCCGAGCACGCCGCTGAAAATGATTGTGTTGACGAAGAGCGGGAAGAGCGGGCGGATGAACAACCAGGACCAGCCGAGGACCGTGCGCGCGTACAACTTCTGCAGCGCCTTCCATCCAAAGAACCGCAGCAGTCGCCGGTAGCGCCAGACGTCACGCCCGCGCGCGATGAGGCCCTCGCGTCGCGGCTCGATGACCCACCCGTCGCCTGCCGGCATCGTGGGCTGTACCGTTCGGTTCATTAGGTTCAGGAAGTGTACTTCAGGGCAACGTGGGCCCGTGTGTGATCGGGGAAGGTTCAGCGCCGCGATGCGGCACCGAGGCCGCTGAGCGCAGTCCGGAGCAGGGCTGTGTTTCCCAGGTGGATCGCCTCGAGCGTGCCGCCGCGCACGTCGGCAAACGCGCGCTGTGCCAGCTCCAAGTGGTACACGAAATAGGTCCGCTCGGAATAGAACGCCACGGCATCCACACCGCAGAACGGCGCCAGATACGCGAAGCCGCCGTAGGTCCCGACAAGCGCCTTCGCCCGCGCGATGATCGATGTCTGCCACGCGAGGTTCTCAGCCGCGTGGCCGCTCATGTCGATGGTGTGAATCCGCGAGCGCGCCGCCTCGGTGTAGTCCACGTGGTCGTCAACCCGAAACCCGGGGTTCAGCATGACGACATCGGACTGTTCGGCCAGGGCGGCTACCACGCTGGAAACAAATTCGCGGTTTTGGGGTGTGTCCGGGAAGCAGTCGCTGAAGTAGAAGCGCACGGCCACGTACTCCGACGGCAGCGGCGGCAGTCCAGCCGGCGGCGTCCCCGGCTCGATCCGGCGATACCGTGCGTGGTCGGTCACGCGTGGCAGCGCCGCCTGCTGTTTCCAGAACGGCATGAACAGCGCGTACATCAGCGCCGGATGGAGCAGGTCCGCGCCCTCCCCGCCAAGCGTGAGCCGGACTCGACGCACCAGCTCCCGATCGAACGCACCCATGAATCGCTGCTTCTTGACCGCTTCCGTTCTCGCGCGGAACTCGTCGGGACTGGCCACCGAGAACACGTCGATGTCGCGCGAACCCAGCCCCACGTACCACCCTCTGGCGCCTCCCCGCGATACGACAATCAGACGGTCCGCTGGCAGGTCGTATTTCTCCACGGCCCACCGCACGAACGGGATCCAGTACAGGAGTTCGAAGCCGATCTCGCCGGTCCAGGGACCGATGATGATGGGGCGGCCACTGCGACGAAGACGATCCAGGCGGTCCAGAACGCGCTGCTCGGTGAGCTCGAGGCCAGCTTCGATCCCGGCCCGGCGAGCCAGGCGCCCAAGCGTCGCCGCCTGACGACGCACACCGCCGCGGAGGTCGGCCAGGCGCGCCTGCGTCTCAGCCGCGTCGGCCGCGCGCACGTCCTGCGTACGCTTCAGCTCGGCGCGTTGCGCCGCCGCCTGTTCGGTCAGCTCACGGAGACCGCCGCGCAGCTCACGTACCTGGTCGAGCAGACGGCCTTCCCTGACTCGTCGCGCCTCGGCATCAGGGGCAAGCAGCGGCTCGAGGAGCCGCCCGAGGCGGCGCAGCAAGCGTGTCAGCACGGCTTGGTCACTCGACGTCTCACTCGACGGTGTCAGCCGGGGCTGAAGCATCCACGACCACCTTCAGCTGTCCCTTGTCGTCGAAGTCCAAGGCCCCATCTCCCAGCCCCTGCTCGATCGCCCCGCTCCATTCGCCCGCGATCCTCTTGCGCATCTCCTCCGGCAGTTTGACGATGGCGCGAGCGCGAGCGCGGCGGTACGCGGCGATGCGCGCGCGGAGCTTGGTGGGAGCAATCGGTACCCAGGGCACATCGCCTCCTGGGGCTCGGGCAAGGCACAAGTGATTCTGGTTCCGCTCTTTGACGAACGTGACCTCGAATCCATTGGCGGCCAGCCCGCGGATGAGCGCTGGTTGGTCGAATGTCTGCACGTGCAGTGGGTTCAGGTGCGCGATGATCGACTTGCCCTCGGTTAGGAACTGGCGATCCTCCGGCTCGTTGTAGAGATAGAGGTGCCCTCCCGGCTTCAGGTGCCGTCGGATCTCGCGCAGGAACTCCGCCGGCCGGATTGAGTGCGTCAGGATGTGGTTGCAGACGATCAGGTCGAACACGCCGTCGAACGGGATGTGGAAGTGATCAAAATCGATGAGCCCATCGGAGTCGAACCCGTAGAGCGCCTTGAGCAGGAAGCCTTGACTCTCCCACATCGGCATCACCGACATATCGGCCTTATAGAGACGCCTGAAGCTCTCGGCAATCGTGCCGGCGCGCGACCTGACCTCCAGCACCCGGGCGCCGTTGAGATTGAGCAGGTTCCCCAGCAGATCCACATGGACGCTGTTTTCGAACCGGTCCTTGAGTGCGCCCTCGATGTACTCGGTCTTCTTCAGCCCAAGGTGTTCCGATACGAAGACACCGCGGGCCGCCATTCGTCGCAGGTTCTCTTTGTCCCGTTCGCTCAACGCGTACGGATTCAGCAGCGGATTCGTGATCTCAGCCGAGCCGCCAGCCTTGTTCGTGACCTCGCCGAAATGCTCGAGAAGGAACCGCAACCGGCGGCCCATGGGCCGGCGGGCGGCATAGACCAGGCCGCACGCGTGGCACACGGAGTAGTCGTACCGGTCTGACTGCTGATCGGGCGCCTTGGCCATCATGATCAGCTTGTTCCATTCGAGCGCCAGCGTGCGCTCACCGTGGCCGCACATCGGACAGACGTCCAGGCACAACCACTCCTTGCCTTCCGGATCCGGATGCCGTGCCCCCTGACCGACACTTTCCCATCGCGGCGGGTCGCCGGCCTCGATCTCCAGGGGAATGGGGCGCCCCACTCGCCGCCGCTCGTCCGCCGTCTCGTGACCCTGCTGCACCTGATAGGCAAGCCGCCCGAGTTGAAGGTTGTACTGCAACATCCGGACGTCGAGCCGCCGCTGCCACTCGTGGACGTCGCGCTGGATGGCCGTCAGGCGCTCGGCATTCTTCTCGACGCGCGCCTGCAAGCGCTCGGCATTCTTCTCGACGCGCGCCTGCAGGCGCGCGGTCTTCTTCAGGAGCTCGTTGAGACGAGATTCGCCGCGCAGGAGAAACCCGGTGGCACGCGCCGGTGCGCGGAGAGCCGCGGCGACACGTTGGAACAAGGAGGACATCCGCGCCCAGTCTAACCCAACCTCCCGCTGGCGATGCGCGGGCTGAATCGTCTCCAGGCGCGCCACCTCTCGATGCCCTTCGTCAATGGTCGCCTCTCCAACTCGCGTCGTGTTCCGCCGAGCGCGGCTTCGATCGGCGCGATACCGCCCGCGTCGACGTCCTGGAGCGGGTCATACGTGCCGCCCGACAAGCTCAACTCGAGCCGTCGTACATCTTCGCGTCAAGACTCTCAGCGCGGTCCATCGGCCCGAAGCGGGAATCGGCGCAGCCACGGCATGCGCTCACCCTGTACCGCTGCGTCAGTCCCAAGCCGCATCGCGGACACGAAGTACGCCTGAAACGGATAGGCGAATTGTATGGTGGCACCCTCATCAACCCTTCGCAGTCGACCGTCAAGTCCTTGGGCGCGGTCAAAGACCTCAGAGGGGGCGATCAGCCGCACGACCTCGGGCAGGAGCCAATAGGCTCGCGTCACGATCCGACGTCCCTCCGTATCGACAACCACACCCTCTTCGAGGTCCGCTGAGAGAATCCTCTGCGTGTGACGATCGCCCAACTCGTGATCGACGATAGGCGCCAGGCTGGTCGTATTCAGCGTGACGCCCAAACCCAAGATCTTCACGCCATGCCTGTGCATCCGCGAGAACGCGGAATTGTGGCCGTACGGGTGGGTGACGTCTTCCTGTTCCTGGATGATGATCTCGGCCAGCGGCCCCAAGGCCGCCACCGACCACCAGAAGTGCGTGCTCCGACGCACGCCAGGCCGCTGGCGGAACAGCTCCGGAATGAGACCAATATTCGCTGGAGTGGTGCGCACGTCAAAGACCGGACGTTCCACGTAGTAGCGCGCATATCCACTCCACGGTCGCGCCAGCGGGTCCAAATGCCACGCGAAGCTTGGCGACACGAGCGTACCTGCTGGCCCGAGATGTTCGATGAGGACGTCGAGGAACGCGGTCGGCGACAGGCCGAGGTGACGGAGCCGGCTGAAGGACGTATGGAGATAGACCAGATCGCCTGCCTGAACCTCAAGTTCATCCAGGAGGCGTCGGAGGCGGATCGTCCGGACGCTCATCGCGCCGTCATCCTGTCGTTGCTGGCGCGGCGGGAGTCCGTGCGAGAGCGTAGAGAAACCAGCAGTAGTCTTCCAGTTCGTCGCCGACGTCAAGAAAGGCGCGGAGCAGGTCATCAGACCAGTCCTCCATCTGGCTGCTGGACAGAGGCTTCAGAAAGGAGCCGCGGAGCGTGTCGATCTCGAACCCCGCAGCCCTGACGACACGCCGCAGTGAATAGCGGTCATACGATCGCCTATTGCCGACCTCCCGGTCTCGTGCATCTGGCTCGTCTGGGGTTTCCTCGACCCCCAACAACGTCCCGATCCGCCGGTGCAACGAACGTCGGTTGGGCACAGTCACAATCAGATGCCCCCCGGGCCTGAGCCAGCTTCGCACCGAACGTAGAAACGACACATCGTCGGCGACATAGCGGAGCATGTCCCCTGCGATCACCGTGTCGTAGGCACGATCGGGTTCGAACTCCTCGAACAACGCATGAAAGATGCGAACCTCTGGACGGAGTGCGTAACGCGCACGGCCATGCTCGACGTGGCGACGGGCTCCTTCGACGACATCGACGTACGCGCCTCCGGCGAGCGCGACGTCGGTCCAACTTCCGTCGACGTAGCCGAGGTCGAGCACGCGAGCGCCGGTGATGAATCGCTCACACCTCTCAATGACGAGACGTTTCGTTCGCGCGTCAATGCCCTGCTGCTGTGGGCTGTAGTAGTAGTGGCCGGAGGCGCGTTCGACCTCCTGTCGTGCAAGCGCCCATGGATCAGGGCGTCGATCGTCGCCGCTCACGAGCGTCCTCCCTCGGCGATGCGGTTGGCTGGCGGGATGGACGACACCAGATGGCAGCGAGGTTCACGAACAGTCTCACCATCCGCGGAAAGTCATCCAGGCGGTAATGCTCGTCGGGTCGGTGAGGGTTGAAGCCGGTGCCTGGGCCGTATAGCAGACATGGAATGCCCGCAGCCGCGAAGTGGCGCATGTCCGAGGTACCGGTGGACGGACCGACGTTCAACGACGCGAATCCTTCGCGGGTCGTGCATAGGGCCAACGCAGCCGCCAGCTCGGAGGCGTCCGACACCACTGGCTCCGCGCTGAACCCGTAGGTCAATGTCGGTACCGGGTCGAGCCGGTGTTCGCGCGCGAACATCAGCGTCTCTTCCTCGAGAAAGGTACGCATGTCGACGACCGTCCAGGGCGGCGGGAAGGTTGTGCAGCACGTCGCCTCCGCGTGCTCAGGCACCGTCAATTGAGGGGCCTCGGCAAACATCCGCTGGGTCACGAACTGAAAGGGGCTTGGAAACTGCGTCCACGGATCCTGACGCTGCGGGTTGAGCGCACGGACCCGATCTGCCAGACGTGCGACCAGGCGGGCCAACCGATCTGCCGCGTTCACGCCCAAATGGGCCACGCTGATCGACGCGGGCTTGCCACGCACGTCGATCGCGACGTGAAGTTGGCCCGCGTGGCGGTCGATCGCGCGCTCCGGTCTGGTGCCGTCAATGATGACCGCCGTGTCGGCCCCGTATCCTGCCGCAAGACACAATAGCGATCCATTGCTCACCGACTCATCTTCGAGTACGAAGTGGAACACCACGTCGCCAGCGAGCGTGAGCGGAACCTGGACCAGCGTCTGTAACACGGCGAGCGCGATGGCGACGCCTGCCTTGTCATCCGTCGCGCCCCGGCCAAATATCAGATCGCCGACAATCCGGGCACCGAATGGCTCGTAGGTCCAAGCGCGGGGATCGCCTTCGGAGACAATGTCGAGATGGGTGTTGAAGACCAGCGACCTACCTGCGGCCGCGCCGTCAAGGCGGGCCACAAGACTATGGCGGCCGGGTACCGCGCTGAAGGGGGCCTGCGCGCCCGGTAGACACGCGAGGCGCGCTGCGTCGTGAGGCACTCGAACCGGCTGGACGCCGATCGCCGCCAACCGATCCTCGACGAGCTTGGTGATTCCGTGTTCGTGCTCGAAGACGCTTCTTTCCCGGATCAAAGCCTGGAGCAACTCGATCCAGTCGGGCAAGTGCGCATCAACGAACCGCCTGACGGCGTCCTCGCGGACGCCGTCCCACGTCTCCGAACGCCTCAGACCGGCCACCTGCCCGAACGATTCCACTCATGACTCCGTGTGAGGACGGGCCAAGCCCGCCAACGCCAAGCTAGCGACGCGCGATGGTCGAGAAATGTGTCGTTAGGTACGACCGTTTCTCAGCTTCTATACCGCCCAGCCGCCGCTCAAATACTCCATGGAGAACATCTGCGGCAACCCGTCGAGCACGCGCCGCATAGTGTACTCAGGATCGACGAGCACGTCGCCATCGCAATGAGCACGACCGCCCCAACGATTGTCGTCAGGATCGATCCGGACGCGCGTGGCATCGGCGCGCGAGACGAAGAGGAGCCTGGCGTGCCCGGCAACGAGCTCGTCCTCCCTCAGAACCGGAATGATCGTGGGTCATAATATCGCCTCCGGCATGGAGGCTCCCCGATTCCAATGGCACGTATTCTTCGTGGCGCTGCCTGTCACGATCGCGTGCGTCGCCGCATTCTGGACCACGATTCCGCCGACGTACCTGACCAACGACGATGTGTTCATTCGCTTGAGCATCGAGGGGCTCACGGCTCCTGGAGCAGCTCCGACGGGGTTCGTCGTCATGGCCCACTCGCTTCTGGGATGGGCGCTGGTTGCGATGCAGAACGTCGTGTCGGTCCACGTGTGGGATGTCATGGTGGCGGCGCTGCTCGTCTGGTCAATCGCAATCGCCCTGACCATCGTGTGGACGTCGTCCGGCCCTGAACGCGCACCGCGTATCGCGGGCATACTCGCCATGCTCGTGGCGTTCGTCCCGCTGATGAGCGGGATGCAGTTCACGATCAGCGCCACGCTCGCCGGCGCCGTGGCGGCAGCGCTCGCCGCTACCGAGCTGTTCAGTGCGGCACCCCGGGTCTCGGTCCTCGTGATGTCCACGTCACTCCTCCTGCTCGGCCTTCTCGTTCGGCTCATGGGGACCGCCGCCGGCGCAGTGCTGATGACGACGCTCCTCGCGCCGCTCGTCTTCAACGCCCGCGCCGTGCAAACGCCTCGCGCAGTCCGCCTGGGCGCCATGTTGACCATCGTGATAGCCCTGACGGGGACGCTCCTGTACCTTGACGGAAGCCTCTACGGCTTACACGACGAATGGAGTGTCTACTTCCAGAACGCCTGGAAGACGGCCCGACTGTTCGAATGGGGAGGCGACGTGCCGCTGGACGCCTTGAATGCGATGCGCGCACGCGTCGGATGGAGCGCCAACGACTGGCAAACCCTCAAGGGGTGGTGGGGCATCGATACGCAAGTGCACAGCATCGCGCGGATCGCGGATGCCTACGACGCCTGGGCCGATCTCGCCGGCTGGCGCGCACGAGCCGAGTCGCTGGGAAGCCGTCTGACCCGGGTAGACCAGGCCACGTTCGCCCGTCTGGTCGGTGAATCCGCATTTCCGCTCGCGGCAGGTCTTGCGTTCGCCGCGATCCGCGCGAGCCGCCGCAACGCGGCGGCCATCGGCGCGACGCTGGCCGTGTTCTTCGTCGCGTGCGTCGCGATCGAGATCGGGTTCAAGGAACTGCCCTTTCGTCTCTTCGCGCCGCTCCAGGCCGGCCTCGTGCTGGCCATCGTCGTCGTGGCGGGCTCACGTGGCCGCACCGCCCCGCGCACGGTCCAGTTCGCGGCGGGCATTGTCCTGGTCGCGCTCCTGGCGCGAAGCGGCTGGGTCGTCGCCACCGAGACCATCGGCGACGTCCTGCATGCCAACGCGATCGACCGTCAAGTCGCAGAGGTGCTGGCACTCAGACCGTCCCTGCTGGTCCTACATGCCGACGCGTTTCCGTCAGAGCATTGGTGGAGGCCCTTCCACACACCGCCGGTCACGCTGGCGGCCATTCAGCTCGGTCAATACCAGCACAATCCGCTCATCGACGACTACCTCTCGCGCTCCGGACGCCAGCCGCTGCTGCGCGCGATCTGCACCGACCGGTCGATTCTCGTCGTGAGCGAAGAGGGCCGGCTCCAGCCGGCCACGACCTTCATCCGCGAGCACTACGGTATTGAGGTGGAATGGACGGAGGTCTTTGCCGGATCCTTCCGCGTCTGGCGCTGCACCCCGGACACATGACGACGAACTTCCGGAACCCACGCCTCACGCGGACCGCTCAAGGTTTGGGATCCGGGATCCTGGTTTGGGGATCTGGGATTTCGCCAAACCCGCGCCAGCTGTTGCCTCCACGCATGGTGATGACCGCGCGCTCGAGGCCCACCGCCCTGAACCATTCGGCGAAGTCGTCATACCGGATGTACTCCGCGATGACCGGCACGGCATGGTCGAAGATGATGTAGGCCAGCGTCGGGTAGTTAAACTGCGAGAGAAACGCCATGTACTCGAAGTAGAAGAGCCCGCGGCGCATCCAGGCGAGCGCCGGCGCTCGCGACACCGGGCCGTAGATCGCCTTGACCACGAGCATGAGTGGAGCCGCCAGTGCGTAGGACGCCGCCAGCAGCAACAGGCGCGGCAGGCGGCTCGTGACGCGTCGAATCGGATTGAGGCCATAGATGATCCAACCGTTGTGTTCCCGAGCGTAGACCCACGCGCTCACGCTGCCGCCAGGCACCACCTTGGACGCCATCTGAAGAAATGCGCCGCGAGGATCCGCGGTGTGGTGCAGCACGCCCACGCTGAACGCGTAATCGATAACCGGCGCCACCGGCAGCCGCAGCAGGTCACCCTGGATGATCACGACGTTCGGCAGATGCCGCGTGTTGGCGAACGCCACGTCCACGGCCGTGCTGAGATCGAGACCGACCGCCAGCGCCGCGCCGAAGGCGGCCGCGCAGAGCGTGAATCGGCCGGTGCCGCACCCGGCGTCGAGCACGACCTTGCCCCTGAACCATTCAGGCTGGACCGGACGAATGAAGTCGAGGAACACCTCCGGGGCGTTGAAGCGAGTGTCCTTCAGCGCCTTGTCCACGCGGTGCCACTGGTACCCGAAGGCGTGCACCGTCTGCTCGACCGCCTCAATCTGCACATCTGGCGAGAGCCTGGGCACCCCACCACGAATCGCGTACCGGCGTCCGCACGCACAGGCGAGATCGCCCTCCATCACGTGCCCGTCAACGGCGGTCTCGCGTGGATCGGCGGTCAGCGATCCGCCGCACAGCGGGCACGCGAGGACCGCGAGGATGTCAGGGGTGAGCCGCACGCGATCCGCGAAGTGTACTATGGCGGTCCAGCATGAACGAGACCGCGCTCGAGCAGGATGCCTGCCCGCTCTGCGGCGCCGCCGGCGACACGTGGACGCGGCGTGGCGGCCGCGAGCTGCGCCTCTGCCGAGTATGCCGCTTCGCCTGGGTACGACAGGGACTTATGCGCGGCTCCTCGGGGCTCTCCATCTACGAAGACGGCATGCCCGACTTCATGACCGAGTACGCCGACTACTATCAGGACGCGAGCGCGATTGACGCGGCGCGCGACAAGCTGCAATGGGTACGGCACCACGCCCTCGTCGGCGGACGATTGCTGGATGTCGGCGCGAACCTCGGCTTCTTCGCGAAGGAGGCGAGCCGGCACTTCGAGACCGAGGGACTCGAGCCGGCGGCGGCGATGGTCGAGTGGGGCCGTGCGCACCTCCAGGCCCCAATCGAAGTGGGATCGATCCACGACGCGCGTCAGGACTTCCGCGACCGCTTCGACGTGATCACCGTGTTCGACGTGATCGAGCATGTCCCCGACCCTCGCGGCGCCCTCGAGCGCTGTCGGGAGTACTTGGCGCCCGGTGGACGCCTGTTCATCACGACTCCGGACGCCGGGAGCGCGATGGCACGGCTCCTCGGCAGGCAGTGGTACTACCTGGACCTCGTCCAGCACATCGCGCTGTTCAACAGGGCCAACCTGACACGACTGCTCGCCGACACCGGCTTCGCCCTGGTGGCCACGAGAACCGTCGGCCGCCGCTACCGGTGCTCCTATATCGAGCGCCGGCTGCATGACCTGGCCGCCGGGAACGCGGCCCTGCGGATCGCGCACGTCGCCGCACTGCCGCTGACGCTCTGGCCGGCGGCACGGATCCCGCTCAACCTGGGTGACGTGATGGGCGTGGTCGCGGAACGAAGGCCGTAGAGGCCGACCTTCAGGTTGGCCTGCCCGCCTAGCCGCGCTGGCGCGACTTGACGGCCGCGCGGGTCTCGCGATCGATCTCACGGCGCCGGAGCGTTTCCCGCTTGTCGTGCGCCTGCTTGCCCTTGGCAAGCCCGAGCGCGACCTTCACTCGCCCCTTCTTGAAGTACATCCGCAGCGGCACGAGTGTCAGGCCG
>JBEBGB010000585.1:0-3523 GCA_040081675.1 Vicinamibacterales bacterium | reverse complement strand
GGCGCTCGTTCAGCGCTTTCTCTCGCTCGCGTTTCGCGGCTGTCGGTCGGGCATTCCGGGCCATATGAGGCCTCCAGAATACACCATTCGCGAGCGGCACAGGAGCATACAGGCGAGACGCCGGACTAGTTTCCGCGTGGTGGCCCGAACGCAGGCCGCGGCCGCTCGACCACGCTGTAATCAGGCGGCACTTGAAAGAGCTCAACAGGAGGTTCGGCACGTACGAGGTTGGTGAGGCGATAGGTGACCTCACCACCAATAGGATCCATCCGGCGCGACTCGACCACCACCTTGAGCTCGGGCGAATACCACCGCTCGGTGACAATGTCCACGGACCGCACATTGCCGAACGCCCCGGCCGGGATCGTCATCGTGGTGCGTGTTCCCTCGGTGCGAACGCCTGCCACCTCCCGCGTGCCGAGCCGCTCGGTCGTTACCTCCGGGCGCGCTCCGGCTGGGAAGGGTGGTCCCTGCGGAGGTGGACCGGTCCGGCCGCCGTCGGGCCGTGGGCCCAGGCCCGGAGGCCTCGACTTCGTGGCGGTCTTACGTGCCGAATCGAGCAGATAGAGGACGCGCTCGGCGGGATCGCTGATCGTGACGATTCGGACCTCGGGTGCGGGAACGACTGGTCCAATGGCCGGCAAGGCCTGCTCGCGCCGGATGCGTCCGTGGCCATCGCGTGCGATGGTGCTCATGGTTCGACGTTCGATTCGATTGCCGTCAGCCAGGTTCTGAATCGTCTCGGTCACCGTCTCCGCACTGAACGGCGCGCCAAGCACCGCCTCACCGAGTTCGATCGGCTCGACGGCCAGCACGTCAATGCCCCCAGGCCCTCCGCCACGTGGACCGGGTACGAAACCGCGTCCCGGTTCGCGAAGAGACGGTTCCTGGGCGGCCGGCAGAGCCCCCGAAACGGCAATCACGATGCAGCCCGCCAGTACGCGATATCTCATGACGCTTCTCTTCATTGGGCCGCCGAGCTGGCGGGCGGATCGACACGAATGCTGCGTGCCACGCCCTCGACGCTCACGATCATCTCGAGGTCGATCATGCCGTCCCCATCCGGATCGGCGATCGTGTAACCCTCCGCCGCCAGGGTGGCACTCTCCACGCGCAGCCGAACAATCTGTAGCGATGCCGGATCAGCATCGAGCCACGTGAGCGTGTCGTACCGCGCGTCAACCGCGCCCGCGGCGGGAACAGACGACGACTCCGAGACGAGACCCTCGACCCGCTCGCCCGTACGCATCGTGTCGCGTCCCGCAATCACGAACCCGAAGACAAGGCAGGCCGCAGCCGCGAGCGTGCCCCAGAACGCGCGGCCTCCAACCCAAGAGCGGGACGGACGGGACCCGCTCCGCGCATCCCACGCGCGCAGAACCGCCTCCTCGACCCGCTGTGGGGCGCCGACGCCGGCGTCACGCCGTGCGACGTCCGCCAGCAGATCGTTCAGCCCCTGGTCGTCCAGCGTGTCGTCCCGGGGATTCATGTCAGGCATGTGCTCCTTGATGGCATGACTGCCCGCGCGTCGCACCGCCGCAACCGCTCGAGCAACTGTTGGCGCGCCCGGTGAAGCCGGGATCGCACGGTTCCGACCGGGACCTTGAGTGCCACCGCGGCGTCGATGTAACTGACTTCATGGAGATCGCAGAGCACCAGGACTTCCCGGTGACGAACGGACAAGGACGCGATGCCCGCTCGAACCTGCCTGACGCGCTCCGACTCGACCATCTGCGCGCCGACGTCCCCGGAGGCCACCCTCTCGGACGCGGCATCGAGCTCCACCCACCGTCGCTCGCGCCTGAGGCGGTGACGCACCAGGTTGCGTGCCACGCCATACAGATAGGTGGACAGCGCCGCTCGAGAAGAATCGTATCGGCCAAGATCTCGCATCAGCGTCAGAAACACATCCTGGACAACGTCGTCGGCGACCTCCGGCGAGCCGGTCATCGACCGGGCAAAGCGGTGGACGACAGCCTGATGCCGGCGGTAGATGGCGGCAAACGCCTCTCGCTCTCCTTGCCGTGCCCGTTCCATCAGCTCCCCGTCGGAGGGCTCGGGGACCCGGTTAATCGCCACCTGTCCATGATTGCCCGCACCGGACTGAAAGTTCCCGACTTTCTGGCGGGGCGATTATTCGTGGAACTTTCTCATCGCTTCCGCCAACCATGTGTAACCAACCTGTAACGGAGGTCTCGTGCGCCGGAGTTCCCTGGCTGTGCTCTGTCTCGTGGTCGTCGCGCAGCTCTCGTCGGCCGCGCGGGCTTCCCGCCCACCCGGCTGGAGCGATGACACGCACGGTCGCGATGCCATCCCCGACTACGCGCGTGTCTTTCCCGCCGATCGCGTCAGCCGTCTGGACATCGCGATGACCGCGATGGATTGGGCGACAGTGATCGCCGACATGACCGACATGGCGGGGCCGTTCGGCGCCCAACGCACACCGGCCGCCAATGGCGGCTTCGGCGGTTTTCCCCAACCCAGCCCAGAAGCGACCGCCGCCTGCATCGGCAGGGTTGTCGGCGACGCGTGCGCGTTCGGCGCCACAACCGGCGGACGGTGCATTCAGCAGACCAACGGTGGCACGCTCGCCTGCGTGGCCATCGGCGGCGGGAATCCCGGAGGCGGTCTTCCGGGGGGAGGGAACCCAGGCGGCGGCTTTCCTGGCGGCGGAGGCGCGGGCAACGGCCGCGCTCAAGGTGCGGACGACGTAGACATTTTTCCGCGAACTCCAGTGTACGTGCCGGCCGACGTCGCGTTCGACGGCGAGACGTTTCACGACGTCGGCTTTCGTTTGAAGGGCAACTCGAGTCTGTCGAACGCATGGCGCGCCGGTGCCGACAAGCTCCCATTTCGACTCAATTTCGATGTGCTCGACGATCGGTACCCGGGCATTCAGGATCAGACGTTCTTCGGCTTTCCCAATCTCGCCTTCACCAACAACGGTACTGACACCTCATTCCTCCGCCACCGCGTCGTCACTGAGCTGTTCCGCGAGGCCGGAGTGCCGGCCGCCCACACGGCGTTCGTCCGGGTGTACATGAATCGCGGAGACGGCCCCGTGTATCTCGGTCTCTACACGATGACGGAAGTGCCCGATACGCCGATGCTGGACACACTGTTCGGCAGCAACGACGGCAATCTCTATAAACCCGTCGGAACCGGTGGCCGCTGGACGACATTTTTTCAACTGTCGTTTCCGAAGAAGACCAACGCGGACGACGAAGACTGGACCGACATCGAGGAGGCCATCGCCACGCTGAATGCGTCGCGGGCCGACAGAACGGTTTGGCGAGCGCGACTCGAGGCACGATTCGAGGTCAACGGCTTCCTGCGCTGGCTCGCCCTGAACACCATCGTCGGCAACAACGACGCCTATGGCGGGCTGTCCGCCCACAACTATTACTTGTACGGCAGCCCGCGGCATCGGGATCGTCTGTTCTGGATTGCCTGGGACCATGACCTCGCCATGAGCGAGGGCGGCTTCGGAGGCGGAGGTGGTGGCGGTGCCCCGGGTGGGGGC
>JBEBGB010000584.1:0-3523 GCA_040081675.1 Vicinamibacterales bacterium | reverse complement strand
GATCCCGACAAAATGGCCGAAGCGGCTCGCATTGTCGAGGGTATGGGTGCCGATATCGTCGACGTCAACATGGGCTGCCCCGTGCCGAAGATCGCGAAGCACAACGCCGGGTGCAGTCTGATGCGCGAGCCGGAACATGCCGCAGCCGTGATCGCGGCCATGACGAGGGCTGTGCGGATCCCGGTGACGGTCAAGATGCGAGCCGGCTGGAACGACACGAACCGGAATGCGCCGACTGTCGCGAAGATGGTCGAGGACGCCGGAGCGAGTGCCGTGACCGTGCATGGCCGTACGGCGGCTCAGAGTTACAGCGGCGTGGCCGACTGGCAGCTGGTCGCCCAGGTTGCCGACGCCCTGTCGATTCCCGTCTTTGGTAGCGGCGACTGTGTGACGCCGGAGCAGGTTGTCGAGAAGCTGCGAACGGGTGTGGAGGGTGTGCTCGTTGGTCGAGGCGTGCTGCGCAATCCCTGGATTCTCGCCCAGGCCGCCGACCTCCTGGCCGGTCGTGCGCCTCGCGTTGTCTCGCTGCAGGAGCGCGGTCGTTTTCTCCTCGCGTACATCGAGCTGCTTCAGAATGAACGCGTTCGTGAGCCGGAAGGGTTCCGTCGCGTCGCACCAGGTGTCGACCCCGCGGCGGACGCACGTGCCAGCGCTGACAGACGCAGCCACGACCGATGGGTTGTGAACAAGATTCGCGCGCTCGGAGGGTATTACACGAAGGGTTTGGAGGATGGCGCAGAACTCAGAGCAGGTCTGAACACGACGAGCGGTGTGGGCCAGCTTCGTGATCTCATCGAGCGTTTCTTTCAGCTCGAAGGTTCGGACGAGGCCTGACCAGCGCCGTTCTCGAAATCCTGGGATTCAGGGAGCCAGAGGCGTGGCCCGAAGGGGCGCCGCTCTCGACGACCGCGACGCCTCGGGACGAACCTCCGACGGCGGGTTGACCGGCGCGGACAGGCGCGCAAGGCGAACGTGAGAGCTTCCGGTGTCGGCGGTCTCTTCCAAGACGCGACTGAGCAGCGACAGAACCTGGAGTTCCAATGGATTCACGGTCTGGCTCACTATCGGCATGACATCGACGTAACTGTATGGCCTCCTTTCTCACTCAGATGCGAAATGGCGACGCCCACGGATTCGTGTTGCGAAACCAACAGACCGGGACAGTCGTGGCCACTCACCTGCTGCCTGCGTTTGATTCCAAGACCCGCAACGTGGGGCTGCTCGGACGACGCTCGCTGGATCCAGGAACCGCCATGATCATCGCCCCCACCAACGCCGTCCACACCTTCTTCATGCGGTTTCCGATAGATATTGCCTTCGTGCAGAAAGACGGCCGCATCCTGAAGATTCGGGAACGCCTGCCCGCGTGGAGAATGGCTGCGGCCTGGGGCGCTTACGCCGTCGTCGAAATGCCGGCAGGTTCGTTCGACGTGGCAGCAACCGCGAAGGGCGACTTCCTCGAGATCGCACGACCATAGTCGCCGGTCGGTTCCAGGCTGGTCACCGCGCCAAGCCACAGCGCCAATGTCCCCCAGTTGTATGACGAACCCACGGTCAGCGTCGCCAAGGGGTGAGGCTGCCCGAAGCTCACGCCGAACATCGGCACACACAGCAGCAGCAGACCAACCCAGGTGACCGCTGACATGCGACGCTGCCACAGTCCAAAGCAGCCAGGCATCGCAAGCCACAGGTAGTAGGTCCAGCCCAGAGGCGAAATCAGCAGCGACGCCAGGACGGTCACGCCGAAGGCGTGGTCGAGCGAACGGACGGCCGCTCTCGACGAGCCAGCTGCGATAACCCCACAGGCGGCAAGCCACAGCGGTGTCACGAGTCCGGGTCGTTCAGCAAAGGGCGTCATGTACGGCGACCAGGCGAACGACTTGGCGGCAATCGCCATCATGGACCCGTTCATGCTGGCCCACACCCACGACACATCACGGAGCGCTCGAGCCCACTCGATGTACGAGTGGACGCCGAACACCACCACGCCGACCGCCACACAGGCTGCGCCGGCCAGGCACGCCGTCATCAGCGCCCTCCACTGCCGCAGCAACACCAGCGTTGGCAGGAATAACCCGAGAAACGGTTTGACGCTGATAAGGACCCCAAGCCACGCGCCACTCACGCCCCACGCGCCACGCCGGGCGGCGAGCCACGAGAGAGTCATCGGCAACATCAGGAGGCCAGTACACTGCGCCGAGATCGAGTTTGCCCCGGTTGCGACTGACGCCAGACACAAGCACCCGAGTGGAAGCCAGTACGTCGGCGCGACGCGCAGCTTCAGCTCGCGCACGACGAGCGCAATGGACGCCGTAGCAGCGAGGGCGTTGGCGACCAGCCAAATCCGAGCCGACGCTTCCAGAGACACGTTCGCGAGCGGCAACAACAGCAGGTGGAAATGCGGCGGGTTCAGATTCAGCAATTCCCGCCAGGACGACACCATCCACATGGCCGTTGCGACCGTCGGCGCATAGAGCGACTTTCCGGACTCCCAGTTAGCGGTCGCATAGTAGAACTTGCCGAAGTCATTCCAGTGAACAGCGCGCGCGTTCAACAGCAGGACGTAGTTGTACGCAAGAAGCCAGACGGCGCCGACGCCGAACGCAATCTGGGTGAACGGGTGCCCGAGCACCGTTCCCCAGTCATGCGTGGTTGGTCGCCGTGTGGGCGTCATGAAGGACTGCAGAACGTGTCGGTGTCGATGAACGTGAACGTGACGTGCCCGCGAGCCCAAATGTACGCGCTCGAGCACCGAATCGCCACGATACAATCACGGACAGGCCCCAATGACCGCGAACCACGACGAGGTGCTCGATCGTTTGCGCCAACGGCTGCTCGCGAGTGCCAACGCCGGAGGATGGGGCTACTACGACGGCAAGGCGAGCCGAGTCGAACCCACATGCTGGGCCCTCCTCGCGCTTGGCAGCGAAGGCAGTGTTTCAACGAGTGAGTGGGAAACCTTCGCCCGTCCGCACGTCAACTTCCTGACGGGCATCCAGGGTTCGGACGGTCTGCTCATTGAAACCGATCCTGCCCTCGCGAACCTGACCGCGAACGGTGTGGCAGCGATTGCCTTCACCCACCAGCGAGCGTTGATTCCGAGCGCCGCGCTCGCACGGCTGTTTGCAGGCATCGTGACGCTGAAGGGCGTTCGACTGGAACAGTTCGATCCGAAGCAAGACAGCACGCTTCAGGGCTGGCCATGGGTGCGCGACACCTTCAGTTGGGTCGAACCCACCGCGTGGTGCCTTCTGGCGACGAAAGTCGCAGGAGCTGATCTCCGAAATCGAGCAACCGCTGATCGCCAGGAGGAGGCCGAACGACTGCTGGCGAACCGGGTGTGCACCGGGGGAGGCTGGAATTTCGGCAACGCGGTCGCACTTGGCCAGGACCTCCGCGCTTACGTGCCCACCACTGCGGTGGCACTCATGTCCTTACAGGACCGACGAGGCGAGCCGGCGGCGCGGCAGTCACTCAGCATGCTCGAGTCGAACCGCCTGGCGGAGCCAAGCGCGATGACGCT